>CALEYY010000315.1 GCA_937928295.1 uncultured Moraxellaceae bacterium | reverse complement strand
CCCTCGCTCACGCTCGGTGTGGCCAGATAGCGCATGCCATGCTCGGCCATGGCCCGGAAGCGCGGCAGGCCGGTGTAATGCGAGAGCAGATTAGCATGACGCACCAGCGCGATATTTTCCTCCACAACGGCCAGCGGCGGCGCAATGTCGTCCTGCGCCTTGGCACTGCGGAAGCCGCCATTGGGCTGACGAAACTGGGCATTGATGAAGTCGGTCGTGGCGATGGCAGCCTGCAACCATTCGCGGCGGCCTTCGAGCTTGTACAAGGCTAGCTGGGCACGCGCCATCGCCACATTATCGGCAAGATACGGCCCGGCCACATCCTGGGCATCATGGCGAAAACCACCGCCACTGCCGATACGGCGATTCGCCTGGGCCCAGCTCACTGCCTTGTGCGCCATCGCAGCAGCTTCTGCATCACCCGACACACCCGCCCAGATCGCCAATGCCTCGGCCGCCAACCCAGCCTCCCGCGCATACAGGTGCTTGTCCACACGCGGGATGCCCAAGCGGCGGCGCTCAGCATCCGTACTGGCGAAATAGGCCTCGCTGTGCTGACCCGGCACCAGATCGGCGTCTTGGCTGGCGTAAATGGCACCCTCAGGGCTGCTCAAAAACCGCTGTAAATAAGCCACGGTACTGCGCGCCGCGTCGGCATATTGCGGCTTTTCGAGCTGCGCAAACGCCTGCGCATAAATCCGCAGATAGCCCGCCTGCACGGCCAGCAACTTCTCAAAATGAGGATGCTGCCAGTCGCCGTGAGTCGAGTATTGATAAAATCCGCCCCAGACAGGATCTTTCAATTTCAGCGCCGCATCGAGTGTCTGCATGGCAGCCGAGCGTTGGCTGGCATCGCCCGCCGCAGCCAGCGCTAGGCTGTACTCGACACTGTCGCGATCAAGAAACTTCATCGCGATACGCAAGCCGCCGAGTGAGGTATCGATGCTGTTACGATGCTTGCGCAGCAAAGTGTTGCGCAACTCCGGCGTCAACTGAGAAGACGAACCAATCCGGTGCTTCGGAATTTTCGCCTCGACCTCAGGCTTAGGCCGCTTATAAGTTGCCTGCAGCAACGGCAGAAACTCGCTGCGCTCGATATAGCCGGCACGCTTGACCAGCTCCCGGCCCTGCGCATCAAACAGGATGGTCGCCGGCCAGCCATAGTCCTTGTAGCGATTACTCAGATCCGGGCGAGCATCCTGATCAACGCGTATCACCCGATAATGCTGCTTCAGTTCCGCAAGCACCGCAGGATCAGCGTAAGTTTTCTCGTCCATGACATGGCACCAGTGACACCAGACCGCCGCCATGTCGAGCAACACCAGTTTCTTTTCGGCGCGAGCTTGGGCGAACACTTGCGGCGACCAATCCTGCCAGGCTGGCTGCGGAAACGGTGTTACTGCCCACGTGGGAGATGTATTAGCGAGAAGCGCGAGCAGCAAGAAACGAACAGATTTCGGCACGAGAGCGTGCTCCTAACAATGACTACTTGTTAGACACGCCACGCAGCGATTAATTACAGATAAGACAGCCGCCGCGTCATTCGCCGCGAATGTACTGCTCAAGCTGATTGATGATGACCTTCTGTTCCGAGATCACATCCTTCACCAAGTCACCAATGGAGATGAGGCCGAGCAGCTTGCCGTTGTCCATCACGGGCAAATGGCGCATGCGCTTTTCGGTCATCAGCGCCATGCAATCGGCGTTGGTTTGGCTGGGATGCACGAACATGACAGCCGAGGTCATGATGTCGGATACCGGCGTCGCCTGCGACGAACGCTCCAGCAAAACCACTTTGCGGGCATAGTCACGCTCGGTAATGATACCGACCACGTCCATTCCCTCGGTGACCAGTAACGCACCGATGCCTTTTTCAGCCATCAGCGCTACCGCTTCCAGCACGGTTTGGTCCGGGCCGATGGTGTAGATATGTGAGCTGCCCTTGCTGTGAAGAAGTTCTGCGACGGTTTTCATGATGCGTCCTGGTGCCCGAATGCTGATTAGCCTTTTTGTAACATGAAAAATGCAAAAGGGCAGCCTGAGCTGCCCTTTTTATCACCAACGGCTTATCGCATTGCGTCAGCGGCTAATTCAGCCGCGACCCGCGCGATTTTTCATCGCCTGCAAGGTACGCAGCTGGGCTGCGGACTCTGCCAACGAAGCCAGTGCAATGGAGGTATCCATCTCACCCTTCTGGTTGGTCAGCGCTTCCGCTGCCGTGCGGCGTGCTTCCAAGGCCGCAGCCTCATCCACATCCGCTGCACGCACAGCCGTGTCAGCCAGAATGGTCACGATGGACGGCTGCACTTCCAGCACACCACCAGAGACGTAGTAGATCAGCTCTTCGCCATCTTCCAGCAGCACACGCACCGGGCCCGGTGCCAGCAGCGTCAGTAACGGAGCATGGCCGGGGGTAACACCGATGTCACCGAGCTGACCATGCGCCACCACCATCTTGGCGCTGCCGGCGTAGATCGATTCTTTGGCACTGACAATATCGCAGTGAATCGTGTTCGCCATGTTCTACTCCTGAGCCTGAAGGTGAAGAAGCTTAGAGCTTCTTCGCCTTTTCGATGGCTTCTTCGATGCCGCCAACCATGTAGAACGCCTGCTCCGGCAGGGAGTCAAACTCACCGGCCAGAATGCCCTTGAAGCCACGGATGGTTTCCTTGAGCGAGACATACTTGCCCGGCGAGCCGGTGAAGACTTCGGCCACATGGAACGGCTGCGACAGGAAGCGCTGGATCTTACGCGCACGGTACACAACCAGCTTGTCTTCTTCCGACAGCTCGTCCATGCCCAGAATCGCGATGATGTCCTTCAGTTCCTTGTAGCGCTGCAACACATTTTGCACGCCACGGGCCACGGCGTAATGCTCTTCGCCAACCACCAGCGGATCGAGCTGACGCGAGGTCGAGTCGAGCGGGTCAACGGCCGGGTAGATACCCAGTGACGCGATGTCACGCGACAGAACGACGGTGGCGTCCAAGTGAGCGAACGTGGACGCCGGCGACGGGTCAGTCAAGTCATCGGCAGGCACGTAAACGGCCTGGATCGAGGTGATCGAGCCATTCTTGGTCGAGGTGATACGCTCTTGCAGAACGCCCATTTCCTCAGCCAGCGTCGGCTGGTAGCCCACGGCCGATGGCATACGGCCGAGCAGTGCGGACACTTCGGTACCGGCCAGCGTGTAGCGGTAGATGTTGTCAACGAAGAGCAGCACGTCACGGCCCTTGCCGGTGGCTTCATCTTTCTCGTCACGGAAGTACTCGGCCATGGTCAGGCCGGTCAGTGCAACGCGCAGACGGTTGCCGGGCGGCTCGTTCATCTGGCCGTAAACCATCGCGACCTTGTCGAGAACGCCCGAATCCTTCATTTCGTGATAGAAATCGTTGCCTTCACGGGTACGCTCACCGACGCCGGCGAACACGGACAGACCGCTGTGCGCCTTGGCGATGTTGTTGATGAGCTCCATCATGTTCACGGTCTTGCCCACGCCGGCGCCGCCGAACAGGCCGACCTTGCCGCCCTTGGCGAACGGGCAGAGCAAATCGATCACCTTGATGCCGACTTCCAGCAGCTCGGTACCGCCCGACTGTTCGTCGTAGCTCGGTGCCTTGCGGTGGATGGACATGGTCACTTCGGTTTCGACCGGGCCGGCTTCATCTTCCGGCTGGCCGAGCACGTTCATGATGCGACCGAGAGTGCCCTTGCCGACCGGCACGGAAATCGGGCCGCCGGAGTTGGCAACCGTCAGACCGCGACGCAGGCCGTCAGTCGAACCCATGGCGATCGTGCGAACGACGCCGTCGCCCAGCTGCTGCTGGACTTCGAGGGTGGTCGATGTCGCGTCAACTTTCAGCGCGTCATAGACTCTGGGCACGCTATCGCGCGGGAATTCGACGTCGATGACGGCGCCGATGATCTGGACAATACGACCGCTGCTCATGGGTTTATCCTCTCAAACTGCAATACTGTTTTGTAGTGATGCGCAGCCTTAAACGGCTGCGGCACCACCGACGATTTCCGAAATTTCTTGAGTAATCGCGGCCTGACGCAGCTTGTTATACACGAGCTGCAGACTGCGGATCAGATCACCGGCGTTGTCGGTAGCGGCCTTCATGGCCACCATGCGCGCAGCCATTTCACAGGCCACATTCTCGACCACACCCTGGTACACCTGCGATTCAATGAAACGGAGCAGCAGCGCATCGAGGATGGGCTTGGCTTCCGGTTCGTACAGGTAGTCCCAGTTGTAATTACGCTCGCCGATCGCGTCATCACCCGCCGTCGCCAACGGCAGCAATTGCTGCAGTGTCGGCTTCTGCGTCATGGTGTTGACGAATTCGTTGGACACCAGATACAGGCGATCAATCTTGCCTTCATCGTAGTGTTCCAGCATGACCTTGATGCTGCCGATCAGTGCTTCCAGGGACGGCTTGTCACCCATATGGGTTTTCGCCGCAACCACCTTGCCGCCGAAATTCTTGAAGAATGTCGTCGCCTTGGTGCCGAGCAGGCAGAATTCGACTTCCACACCCTGCGCTTTAAAATCACGCGCAGAGATCACAACCTGCTTGAACAGGTTGCTGTTGAGTCCGCCGCAGAGACCACGATCAGACGACACCACAATGTAGCCAACGCGCTTGACCGGACGCTCGATCAGATAGGCGTGCTTGTACTCAGGGGTTGCATGCGCAACATGAGCCACGACCTGACGGATCTTCTGGGCGTAGGGCTTGCCTGCCGCCATGCGTTCCTGGGCCCTGCGCATCTTGGAGGCGGCCACGAGCTGCATCGCTTTCGTGATCTTCTGCGTGCTTTTGATGCTCGCAACCTTGACGCGGATTTCTTTTAAGCTGGCCATAGCCTCACCGAATCTTTGCTTGAGTCACCGGCCCGACGCGAACGCCAGGCCGGATCGTGCTTACCAGCTCTGCGTGGCTTTGAACTTCACGATGCCGGCGCGGAGCTCGGCTTCGATCTTGCCATCGTAGTTTGCTGTGGCGTTGATGTTGTCCATCAGTGCCTTGCATTCGCTGTTCATGAACGCGTGCAGCGCGGCTTCAAAGTCGAGGACCTTGGTGACGGCAACATCGTTCAGATAGCCTTCGTTCACCGCGAAAATCGACAGCGCCATATCGGCGATGTTGAGCGGAGCGAACTGCTTCTGCTTCATCAGTTCGGTGACCAGACGGCCGCGCTCGAGCTGCTTCCGGGTGGCTTCGTCAAGGTCGGAAGCGAACTGGGCAAACGCCGCGAGTTCGCGATATTGCGCCAGCGCCAGACGCACACCGCCGCCCAGCTTCTTGATGATCTTGGTCTGCGCAGCACCACCGACGCGCGACACCGAGATACCGGCGTTCACAGCAGGACGGATACCGGCGTTGAACAGGCTCGATTCCAGGAAGATCTGACCGTCGGTGATCGAAATCACGTTGGTTGGAATGAACGCGGACACATCGCCAGCCTGGGTTTCGATGATCGGCAGAGCCGTCAGCGAGCCAGTCTTGCCAGTCACGGCACCCTTGGTGAACTTCTCGACATACTCAGCCGACACGCGGGAAGCGCGTTCCAGCAGACGGGAGTGGAGATAGAACACATCGCCTGGGTAAGCTTCACGGCCTGGCGGACGGCGCAGCAGCAGCGAAATCTGACGGTAGGCCACGGCCTGCTTGGACAGATCGTCGTAAATGATCAGAGCGTCTTCGCCGCGATCACGGAAGTATTCGCCCATGGTGCAACCGGCGTACGGAGCCATCAGCTGCATGGCAGCTGGTTCGGCAGCGGCAGCGGCGACGACCGTGGTGTAAGCCATGGCACCGAACTCTTCGAGCTTGCGCACCACATTGGCGATGGTCGATTGCTTCTGACCAATAGCCACATAGATGCACTTAATGCCGGAGTTCTTCTGCGCGATGATGGCGTCGAGCGCGAGAGCGGTTTTACCGGTCTGACGGTCACCGATGATCAGCTCACGCTGGCCACGGCCGATGGGGATCATGGCATCGACGGACTTGTAGCCAGTCTGCACCGGCTGATCCACGGATTGACGCCAAATCACGCCTGGCGCAACCTTGTCGACCGGGTCGAAGAGCTTGGCGTCGATCGGGCCTTTGCCGTCGATCGGGTTGCCGATGGCGTCAACGACGCGACCGAGCAGCTCCGGGCCAACCGGCACTTCCAGAATACGGCCGGTGCAACGCGCCTTCTGACCTTCGGCGAGACCCAAGGCAGAGCCCAGGACTACCGCGCCGACAGAGTCGCGCTCGAGGTTGAGGGCCATGCCGAAGACACCGCCGTCGAACTCGATCATTTCACCGTACATGACATCGGCGAGACCGTGGATACGCACGATACCGTCAGCAACGCCGACGATGGTGCCTTCGTTACGCGCTTCAGCGGAGGCGTTCAGATCCGTGATGCGGCTCTTGATCAGTTCGCTGATCTCGGAGGGATTCAGATGCTGCATGATGCTCTCTTCCTCGAAGGAATAATCAGGTATTCAGGGCAGCGCGAAGCTTGCCCAGCTGGCCTCGTACAGAGGCATCGATAACCATGTCACCGGCACGAATAATGGTGCCACCAATCAGGCTGGCATCCGTCGTGCTCGACACATTGACCTGGCGCGACAGCTTTTGCGCCAGAACCTGGCTCAATTGCTGCGTCTGCACGGCGGTCAGGGCAAATGCGGTCGTGACCGTCACATCCACCGCCCCTTCGGCCTCGGCACGCAGACCTTCGTAAAGGTTGCTGATCGCCGGCAATGCACCCAGGCGCTTGTGGCTGGCAACATTGCTGATGAAATTGCGGCCGGCGGCATCGAGACGATCGCCACAGACCTTGAACACAGCGTCAGCCTGCTCAGCCGCACTCAGCATCGGGCGCGACAGGTACTGATTGAAGTCTGCGTTAGCGACCACGGCGGCAGCGAGTGCCAACATGGACGACCAACCGGCCAGCTCGCCAGCGCCACGAGCGTACTCGAAAGCGGCTTTGGCGTAGGGTCGCGCTACTGTTGTGAGTTCAGCCATGATGGTCTGTTGCGCCTCTTATTTGAGCTGGCTGGCCAGTTGATCGAGCATGCCGGCATGCTTTGCAGCATCCACTTCGGCTTGCAGGATCTTCTCGGCGCCGGCAACGGCCAAGGCAGCAACTTGCAGACGCAGCACATCACGCGCACCGGCCATTTCTGTCTCGATATCTGCACGAGCCTGCGTGAGAATGCGTTCCGCTTCGGCCGCAGCCTGCGCTTTCACTTCATCACCGACTTGCGAGGCACGACGGTTGGCCTGCTCAATGAGTGCAGCAGCCTGCTGCTTGGCAGCCTGCAGTTCCTGGGCAACTTGCGCGTGCGCAACTTCCAGATCCTGCTTGGCCTTGTCAGCGGCATTCAAACCATCAGCAATCTTCTGCTGACGCTCAGCCATGGCGGCCATGATGGGTGGCCACACAAACTTCATGCAGAACCAAGTGAAGATCGCAAAAGAGATCGCCTGGCCCACGATTGTGAAGTTGATGTTCACGCTATCACCTCTATTCCAGATTCATTCGGCAGACCGGAAACCGGCCTGCAACATACCGATCGCAAGCGATCGATTACTGCTGAATGAACGGGTTGGCGAACAGCAGGAACAGACCGATACCGACACCGATCATGGTCACGGCGTCGAGCAGACCGGCGACGATGAACATCTTCACCTGCAGCTGCGGAGCCAGTTCTGGTTGACGGGCAGTACCTTCGAGGAACTTGCCGCCGAGCAGGCCGAAGCCGATTGCAGTGCCGAGAGCACCCAGGCCGATCAACAGAGCAACAGCGATCAGGTTAAGGCCAATAACTTGTTCCATTTGAGTTTCCTCTTCAGGGTTGGTTTCAGTGTGTGTAAGGGGTTAGTGGTCGTGCGATTCGGACGCCATGCTCATGTAGACAATTGTCAGCATCATGAACACGAAGGCCTGCAGCGTAATAATCAGGATGTGGAAGATCGCCCAAGGCACAGACAATGTCCACTGCAGATACCACGGCAGCAAGGCAATCAGAATGAACAGCAGCTCGCCGGCATACATGTTGCCGAACAGTCGCAGCGCCAGTGAAATCGGCTTGGCGATGAGGGCAACGCCCTCGAGCAGAAAGTTGAACCAGACCAGCCAAACCGTGTTGAACGGCTGGAAAGTCAGTTCCTTGGCGAAGCCACCAACACCCTTCATACGGATGCTGTAAGCCACGATCAGGAAGAATACCGAAATGCCCATGCCCAGCGTCGCATTCACGTCAGTGGTTGGCACCACTTTAAAGAACACGGCGTGCGGATCAGCACCAAAGGCGGCAACACCAATGACCTTGGCGATTTCCGGCAGGAAATCGACCGGGAACAAATCCATCAGGTTCATCAGGAAGATCCAGACGAAAATGGTAAGTGCCAGCGGGGCAATAAGCTTGGACTTGCCGTGATAGGTGTCTTTGACATTGCTGTGAACAAAGTCGACAACCACTTCAACGAGATTCTGCAAACCGCCCGGCACACCGGATGTGGCGCGCACGGCAGCCAAACGAAACAGGAAACAGAACACCAGACCCAGGAAGATCGACCAGCCCATGGTATCAACATGGATGGCGTTGAAGCCCATTGCTGCTGCATCTTGAGCCGTGTGAGCAAAACCCCAGCCGTGCTCCGGGGTGTACCCGTAAGTCAGGTTGGTCAGGTGGTGCTTGATGTACTCGGTGGAATTTCCAGCCATTAGTCTCTTACCCATCAGGGCTGAGTTGCGCGTGTCGTGAGTGGCACGACCCAGGCAACCAGCTGCTCCAAAACAAAACTGGCGAACAACCAACGGACATCGACCTGCTTGAAGCCGATAAACACCGTGGCAAAGAGCAAGGCGGTAAGCATGAACTTGCCGGCCTCGCCCCTGTAAAATCCTTTCACAATCTGCTGGGCGGATGCTGCACCGGCATGACTGAAGGCGCGTAGCACAAAATACGCCTGACCTAACACCGCAATACCTGCGCCCGCTAATGCGGACAGTGCAGCATGGCTACCGGCGAGCGCGTAAGCGATGAGAAAAATCGCGCCCCACACACGGCATTGCCAGCGTAATTGCAGCTTAGCTGGGTTGATATCCACCAGCGGTTGCGGCTTGCTGACACTCATGCTGCCATCACCTGACCTCTCTGCAAGCTGGCCAGAGCGGCACAAAGCCTTGAAAGCGCGCGAATTATAGAGGGCAGCGCGCTTAAAGGGCAACCAATTCGGCATCACTTTTCATGACTAATCAAACCTTTATAAAGGCATGGAAAGCCGCTAAACCCCATATTTAGGGGCTGTCTGCCGCTGACACCGCTTTATCTTGATATTTCTCGCGTACCGACATTCGTCGTAATTGACGCAAAGTCTGCAGTGCATCGTCGGCCAGGTTGTAGTTGTAGATGACCGCAGGCACTAATCCGCCCGGCTCGGCGCTGCCCCACAGCTCGATCTTGACCTGGCCGTCGGGTTGCGGCGTGAGGCGCCAGCTGCTCTGCACGGCATACAGGCGCACCTTGCCGGGCACTTCGCGCGCATAGCCACGCACGGCCTGCGAGCGAATGCTGACGACACCCGCATTAAGCACACGCTCTGACTTCACCACCACATCTCGCGGCTTGAACGGGTATGGCAGGCGATATTCGATATACGACCAGGCCAGATTGCCCTGACGCTTGATCAGACGAGCTTCGCGGACACGCGCTGCCCATTGCGGCAAAGCAGCGACATCGCTGAGGACCGATTCGATGCCGGCGGGCGTGCCCGGCATGGCGGTCACGGCATAAACATCGCGATACTGCGCGCCGGGGCGATCATGCAGATAGACG
>CALEYY010000314.1 GCA_937928295.1 uncultured Moraxellaceae bacterium | reverse complement strand
AGACTCAGGTCGCCTATTTCTTCGAAGGCCTTGCTGATCCCAGCACGGAGGTCGACGCCAAGGCCAAGGGCGCCGAGCAGTTCGTGCACGACTTCCTGATGACGCCGGAAGGTGTCGAACTGGCGGGCATCTTCCCGCGCATCACCCGGCCGGCGGTGCGCCGCCGGATCCTCGATCTGGTCCGCTCGATGGCTGACGAGGAAGCCGACAGCTAGCGGCCGTCCCGTTGCCCCATCGACGAGTTGCCGATGACGAAGAGGTGTTTCACGTCGCTTTTATGCAAGCGCCCATAAAAGTCAGTTTACCTCCCATCCACCGCCGAGCGCCTGGAACACCGCGATCTGACCGGTGGTGACCAAGGCGTCTGATTGCGCCAGGGCTGCTTCGGCGGAGGCCAGGGTGCGTTGGGCGTCCAGAAGCGACAGGAAACTATCGGCGCCTTGATCGAAGCGCAGTTGGCTCAGCCGCTGGGCGTCGGCTGCGCGATCGCGGGCGATCAGCAGGGCAGCGCGGCGATCCAGAAGTCCAGGCCGGGCCCGCAAGATGGCACCTGATCGGCTGGCAGATGCTGCAGCCAAACATGACGGCCTGCGACCACAACGCCACCAAAAGCGCTTAGCGCCATCAAGCCAGCATAAACACGCTGGCCCCAGGCACGCGGGCCATGCAGCGCCGCCAGCATGGCAAAAACGCCAAAGCTGATCACCGCCACGCGCTGAAAGATGCAGAGCGGGCAGGGCTCCAGGCCATCATGATGCTGCAGATACAGCGCCACCAGCATCGCGACCAGCGCCAACAAGGCCAGCAAGGCATTGCTGATACGGGCATTCGGCAAACTCGGCATGTCACACCTCAATCGTGTCGGTTCAGGCGAAGTACGCCGCCAGGAAGTCATCAAACGGCAACTGGGGCGATGCCTCCAGCGCGGCCTGATCACTCAGCGATACCGCCGCCAGCGCTTGCAGCTCGCGCATGCGCGCTTCCGGCAACGGCCTGTCCAGGAACTGCTCACGCATACGGTCAGCGCAGTCCTGAGCAAAGCTGTAGAAGCAGCCATCGTGATCCTGCAGGCTGCGCAGCACCATGGCCGAGCCGGTCATGGCCGGCTCTTTCAGCTTGTCGATCTGCAAGGCCAGCGCTGCCGAATAGCCGCCCGTGCCATGTGCCGCATCCAGCAGCTGCGCCACCGGCAGGAGCTCACCGAACAACTGCGCCGCCAGGCTGCGGAAGTCTTCATCACCATTCTTGCCATGCAGACGCAGCGAGGCATCGCGACCGCGCTCGACCATGGCCTGCTGATTCAGCGGCAGACGGCGATAGTCTTCGTCGGCAAACAGCGGGCTGTCACTGAGCAGGCAATGCAGCGCAAACACTTCCAGGAAATGTGCGCTATCACGGCTGATACCCAGTGGCTCGAACGGGTCGAGATCGACGCAGCGCAGCTCCGCATACTCCACGCCACGCCGCGCCAGCGCCTGCGTCGGGCGCTCGCCGCTGCGGATGGTGCGCTTGGGGCGAATCAGCCCGTAATACTCGTTCTCGATCTGCAAAATGTTGGCGTTGATCTGCTGATACACACCATCCTTGACCACGCCCGCCGCCGCATAGGGCGCATACGGTGTGCGAATGGCACGATCAAGATCATGGATGTATTCGCCGAGCGCGTTGTAAGACACCTGCAAATCCGACTGGGCATCGTTCTGATAGCCCAGCGAACTCATGCGCAGCGAGGTGGCATCCGGCAGATACAAAGTGCCCGACGGCATGGCTTGCAGCCCGTGATCGCGACCTTCGAGGAAGGTACCGCAGACGGCCGGGCTGGCCCCCAGCAGGTATAGCAGCAACCAGCTGTGACGCTGGAAATTGCGCACCAGACTCAGGTACTTCTCCGACTTGAAGTCTTGCAGCGAGCGCGTATCGCCCGCCTGCTGCTGCCAGCGCTGCCAGAAGCTGTCCGGGAACGACAGGTTGTAGTGAATGCCGGCGATGGTCTGCATGCGGCGGCCGTAGCGCAGGCCGAGGCCGTGGCGGTACAGCGTCTTCATGCGGCCGATGTTGGAGCTGCCGTACTGCGCCAGCGGGATGTTGCTGTCCGGGCCGAGCTTGCAGGGCATGGAATTGACCCACAGGCGCTCGCTGCCGATGTTGGCGTACACATAACGATGCACATCGTCGAGCCAGCCCAGTGCCGTGGAAATAGTGTCGCAGGGCGGCGTGATCAGCTCGATCAGCGCTTCCGAGTAATCGGTGGTGATGTTCGGATGTGTCAGCGCTGAACCCAGCGCGGCGGCATGCGGCGTCTGCGCCAGCCAGCCATCCGGCTGCACGCGCAGCGCCTCTTTTTCGAGGCCGCGCTGCATGCCTTGCAGGCACTCGGGCTCGCGCTCCAGCCAGGCCAGTTGCTGCATCAAAGTCGCATCCATCAGTGTCTCCCTCGCCGTGCCAGAATCATCGTGACACGCCGGCTTTGCGGAACAAGTCGCCGAGTGTACCGCCAACCTGCCCGGCGGATGTGGGTGCCGAAGTGCGTTGGCCGCCTCGAGCCGGCTGCGCGCCGCGCGATTCAGACTGAGCGCCACGACTCGTCGATTTGGCATCCGCACGAGCCGCCGGCACCGGCGTGTCATTCAAGCGGCAAGACAGCGCAATGCGCTTGCGCGCCACATCCACTTCCACCACTTTCACCTTCACGATATCGCCCGCTTTCACCGCCTCGTGCGGGTCCTTGATGAACTTGTCGGACAGCACCGAGATATGCACCAGACCATCCTGATGCACGCCAATGTCCACAAACGCCCCAAAGGCGGTGACATTGGTGACCACGCCTTCGAGAATCATGCCCGGCACAAGATCGCGAATTTCCGTGACAGTCTCGCTAAACACCGCCGCCTTGAATTCCGGGCGCGGGTCGCGACCCGGCTTCTCCAGCTCGCGCAAAATGTCGCGCACGGTCGGCAAACCGAATCGCTCATCCACAAACTGCTCGGCATTCACTGCCCGCAACACGCGCGGGTCAGACAGCAGCTCAGGCAAGCTCTTGCCGGTGCTAGCCAGCAGCTTGTGCACAATCGGGTAAGACTCGGGATGCACCGCCGAGGCATCCAGCGCATTGCTGCCGCCAGACACGCGCAGGAAGCCAGCAGCCTGCTCGAAGGTGCGTTCTCCAAACCGCGGCACCTGCTTCAGGGCATCTCGCGAGGCGAATACGCCATTGGCATCGCGAAAATTCACGATGTTTTGCGCCAGCGTCGCATTCAGACCGGCGATGCGCGCCAGCAGCGGGGCCGACGCCGTGTTCACATCCACGCCGACCGCGTTCACGCAATCTTCCACCACCGCATCGAGCATGCGCGCCAGCTTCACCTGATTCACATCATGCTGATACTGGCCCACGCCGATCGCCTTCGGCTCGATCTTCACCAGCTCCGCCAGCGGGTCCTGCAAACGCCGCGCGATCGACACCGCGCCGCGGAAGGTCACATCCAGATTCGGAAACTCACGCGCCGCCAGCTCCGACGCCGAATACACCGACGCCCCCGCCTCGCTGACCACAATCTTGGTCAGCGTCAGCTCGGGATGCTTTTTCATCAGCTCGGCCACCAGCTTGTCGGACTCGCGTGATGCCGTGCCGTTGCCGATCGCCACCAGTTCAACTTTATGCTCGGCGCACAGTTTCGCCAGCGTATGCAGCGAGCCATCCCAGTCCTTGCGCGGCTCATGCGGGAAGATGGTGGTGTTGGCGACGAGCTTGCCGGTGCCGTCCACCACCGCCACCTTGCAGCCGGTGCGCAGGCCGGGGTCCAGCCCCAGCGTTGGGCGCAGGCCGGCCGGGGCCGACATCAGCAGATCCTTCATGTTGCGGGCAAAAACGCGGATCGCCTCTTCCTCGGCGCGCACTTTCAGCTCGGTCAGCAATTCGGTTTCGAGATGCGTGAGCAGCTTCACGCGCCAGGTCCAGCGCACCACCTCGCGCAGCCAGGCATCGGCCGGACGGCCCTGATCGGTAATGCCGACCGCGCCGGCAATCACCGCCTCGCAGGGATGCACCGTGCTCTCGGCGGCATCCGGCAAGGTCAGACTCATGCTCAGAAAGCCCTCGTTGCGGCCACGAAAAATCGCCAACGCACGATGCGACGGCGCATCCGCCCACTTCTCGTCATGCTCGAAATAGTCACGGAATTTCGCACCCTCGTTTTCTTTGCCCAAGATGACGCGCGCGCTGATCTGCGCTCTGTCTTTCAAATACTGACGCAGCGTGGCGAGCAGATCGGCCTGCTCGGCAAAACGCTCCATGAGGATATGCCGCGCACCCTCAAGCACCGCCTTCACATCCGGGTAGGCCACGCCACCTTCATCCGCCACCGGCTTGATGAAGGCCAGCGCTTCCTGCTCCGGCACGCGCACCGGCTCCACCAGCAGCATGTCCGCCAACGGGCCGATGCCCGCCGCCAGCGCCTGCAAACCCTTGCTGGTGCGCTTGGGTTTGAACGGCAAATACAAGTCTTCCAGACGCGACTTCGTGTCGGCCGCCAGAATCTGCGCCTTCAAGGCGTCATCGAGCTTGCCCTGGTCCTGAATGCTTTTCAGGATGGCTGCACGCCGGTCTTCCAGCTCACGCAAATACAGCAGCCGCTCTTCCAGATTACGCAGCTGCGTATCATCCAGCTCGCCCGTCACTTCCTTGCGATAACGCGCGATGAACGGCACGGTCGCGCCGCCATCCAGCAGCGTAATGGTGGCTTCGACCTGCTCGGTACGGACGGATAATTCGCGGGCAATCTGTTGGGCAATCGATGACATGAACACACTCGGCAAAACGAAAAGTAGCACCACCTGGGTGCCTGAAGAGAACCGGATTATACGCAGAATGGCTGACGCTACATCTGCTGCGCTGACGGCTCTGTTCGGCTGATGGATCCGCTCCACTGACATAGGCAAACGCCCACTCGCTGCGTACACTCAGGACTTGCCTGCCACCGCTCAGCTCGCCAGAGGACACGCATGGAATCCGCCAGCAGCGAACAACCGACAGAACAGCCTAAAGAGCTGTCTAAAGAGCCGTCTAAAGAGCAGCAACGAATTCTCGTCGTCGATGACGATGTGCGCCTGCGCAATCTGCTGCAGCGCTTCCTCGAAGATCAGGGCTATGCCGTGCGTACCGTCGCCGACGCCATCCAGATGGACCGCACGCTGGCCCGGGAACTCTTCGCGCTGATCGTGCTCGACTTCATGCTGCCCGGCGAAGATGGCCTGACCATCTGCAAGCGCCTGCGCGATGCCGGCAACAACACGCCCATCATCATGCTCACCGCCCGTGGCGCCGACAATGACCGCATCAGCGGCCTCGAAGCCGGTGCCGACGACTACCTGCCGAAGCCGTTCAATCCGCAGGAGCTGCTGGCGCGCATGAAGGCCGTGATGCGCCGGCAATCACGCGAACTGCCCGGTGCGCCGTCGCAAACCGCCGAGACCGTCAACTTCGGCCCGTGGAGTCTGGACCTGTCTACGCGCCAGCTCACCCGTGACGGCGAAACCGTGAACCTCACTACCGGCGAATTTGCCGTGCTCAAGGCGCTGGTGCAGCACCCACGCGAACCGCTCACACGAGACAAACTCATGTCGCTGGCGCGTGGCCGCGAGTGGGGTGCCATGGAGCGTTCGATTGATGTTCAAGTCTCACGCCTGCGCCGCATGATCGAGGAGAATCCGGCACGGGCCCGCTATATCCAGACCGTGTGGGGCATAGGCTATGTGTTCGTGCCGGATGGTCAGGGCTGACATGGCCAGCGCGCCGGACACCTCGATGGCCCGCCGTAAAAGCGGGCTACTGCAGCAGCTGAA
Source organism: uncultured Moraxellaceae bacterium (assembly GCA_937928295.1). Taxonomy (GTDB): domain Bacteria; phylum Pseudomonadota; class Gammaproteobacteria; order Pseudomonadales; family Moraxellaceae; genus Perlucidibaca. The sequence goes on along the minus strand of CALEYY010000314.1, from coordinate 3,991 downwards.
GCCGCGCTCCAGCTTCATGCGCACCACGCTGGTCATCGGCATCGTCGTGCTCGCCAGCCAGGTGCTGTCCATCGCCTTTTTCTGGCAGAACCTGTATCTGCCCGAGATCAAGCAGCACGCGCATACCTCGGCCATCCGCCTGGATCTGCTGCGCCAAGCCGAGGCCAGCGGTCAGCCATCCGCCCAGGCCATCGACACCGAGCTGCGGCAATTCGGCAATCTTATTGTCATCCGTGACCCGGCAAAATTCCCCCGACCCGTCGACAAATGGTTTGCCGAGATTTTCACCGACCGCTTCGAAAAGCAGCTGGAAAAGGAGCTGCAAACACCGGCACTGGTTTATTTCGAATTCAAGCCCATCCCCACGCTGTGGATTCAGGCGCCCACCAAAACACCGATCTGGGTCTCCGAAGAGCTGCGCTTCATCCAGCAATACAGCCCCGGCATCATCATCGGCTGGATCCTGGGCGTGCCCCTGCTGTCGATCATGGCCATCGTGGTCTTAGCACGACAACTCAATCGCCCGCTGAAGCGCCTGCAGTTAGCCGCCATTCGTGTCGGGCGCGGCCTGCACAGCACCAAGCTCGACATCAACAGCGGCCCCAGCGAGATTCGCGCCGTCAACCGCGCCTTCAACTTGATGACGCAGCAGATTCAGCAAGCCGAGCGCGAACGCACGGTGATGCTCGCCGGTATCTCGCACGACCTGCGCACCCCGCTGACACGCCTGCGCCTGACCGCCGAAATGCTGCGCGACCCTGAGCTGGCCGAAGGTATGATTCTCGATATCGAAGACATGGACGCCATCCTCGACCAGTTCATTGCCTTCATGCGCGATGGCTCGGAAGAACCCGTGGAGCGTGTCGATTTGAATGAGTTGGTGCAGGAGGTGGCACATCAGGTACACAGCCAGCTCGACACCCATCTGGAGCTCGGCGAACTGCCCATCCTGCAAATACGCCGACTTTCATTCAAACGCTTGTTGGCCAATCTGATGCAGAACACCCTGCGCTATGGCTCCGGCCCGTTCGAGGTCAGCACCTGGGCCTTGGCCGATCGCATCTGCCTGCGCTGCCGCGATCATGGCCCCGGCATCGACATGGCGCGCGCTGAAGAGCTGATGCAGCCCTTTCAGCGCGGCGATCAGGCCCGAACCACGCAAGGCTCTGGTCTCGGCTTGGCCATCGTGGCCCGCATCGTGCGTCAGCATCAGGGCCGCATTCAGCTCGGCAACGCCAGCGATGGCGGCTTGGAGCTGCTCATCGAGCTCCCCTTGAGAGCCGGCTTACGCCTCTCTCGCTAACGCCGCTTACTGCAGGCGCTCGCTGCCAACACCTGCCGGCATGTGCAGCTGACGCAAATCAATCAGGTCAAACACATAGCGCTGCCGGCAGAACTGACAATCCACCTCAATCTGGCCGTTCTGCTCTTCGGCAATTTCCAGCAGCTCATCCAGCTCGATCGCACGCAAGGCATTACCGCTGCGCTCACGCGAACAGCTGCAGTGAAAGCGCAGATCGTCCGATGGATACAGCTCTACTTCCTCTTCATGAAACAGACGATAGAGCACATCTTCAGCGGCCAGGCCCAGCAATTCTTCCGGCTTCAAGGTGATGGCCAGGCTCTGTGCACGCGCCCACAAATCAAGATCATCACTCTCTTCAACTTGCGGCAAGACCTGCAACATCAGGCCACCCGCATGTACACCATCAGCTGCCAGATTGAAGTAGGTCGGCAGCTGCTCTGACTGCTCAAAATAGCCTGCCAATGCCTCGCCAAGGCTGTCGCCCTCCAACGCCACGATACCTTGGTAGCGCTCACCCTCTTCAGGATCCAGCGTCAAAATCACCTGACCTGCTCCAGCCAACGCTGTCCAGCTGAAATTCGTCTGTTCGACCATGAGTGCTTCATCGTAGCGCGCAATACCGCGCATCTCGCCCCGGTGATTGCACTCCACCATCAATACAGACAGGGGGCCATCGCCCTGAATCTGCAGAATTAAGCTACCCTCAAACTTCAGATTGGCAGCCATGAGAGCCGTGCCCGCCAAGGCCTGCCCCAATAAATGTTGAATGGCTTCAGGATACTCATGGCGCGAAAGTACGGCCTGATAAGCCTCGTCAAGCTGACAAATCTCACCACGCACGGCACCTTTGAGGAACTGGAAGCGTTGTAAATGATCACTCACGGACATTTCCCGGGTATGTTACTGTTTATGTGTAAACGACACATAAATGTCGTCGTTTTCTCAGTCTCGTCGGAATCTGTTTGACGGATTTAGCACGGGTTCTTACCCTTGCCACGCATTATACAACCTGCAAAAGGACTAAATGATCATGAAGTTGCATCAACTCGCTGTGGCAACAATTCTGGCGTCCGCCGCCATGGCAGCTCATGCCGAATTCACTGTCAGCCCGATGGTTGGCTACCAACTGTTTGATAATGACAGTGCTGTCAAAGATGGCGGCGCAGAAGCGTCGATCGCTCTGGGCTATCGCGTAAACCCGAATGTCGGCCTCGAAGCCCGCTTCGGCCAGTCCGAGCCGGACCTTAATGGCGGTGGCGAAGCTCGTGTGCAGAACACCACGCTCGATGCCTACTATCGCTTCAACGCAGCCGGCAAGCTCCAGCCATACGGCTTGATCGGTGGTGGCCAGGCTCGCGCCAAGGCTGCAGGCAACGCATTTGACACCACGATTGCCAATGTTGCTGTTGGTGCCTTCTATCAACTGACCGACAACCTTGCTCTGCGTGGCGAACTGCGCGGCGTGCAATATCTCGAAGACAGCCAACAAAACAATGTTGACGGCATCGCCTCGGTCGGCGTGGTTTACGGCTTTGGCGGCAAGAAAGCCGCTGCTATTGCCCCAGCTGCTCTGGCACCTGTTGCCGCAGCACCTGCTGACGATGACAAAGATGGCGTAACCAATGACCTCGACAAGTGCCCAGGCACACCAACGACCGTTGTTGTTGATGCCAACGGCTGCCCGAAAATGCTGACCGAAACTGTCGCCAAGGAAATTCGTGTCCTGTTTGACACCAACAAATCGGTCGTCAAACCTGCTTTCAACGCTGAAATCGAAGCCGTTGCCAAGCTGATGAAGGAATACCCGACAGCCAAGGTTGAAGTACAGGGCCACACTGACTCGCGCGGCAACGCACAAGCCAATGACAAGCTCAGCCAGGATCGCGCTAACGCTGTTGCAGCCGTACTGACAAACAACTACGGCATCGCCGCAGACCGCATAACTGCCAAGGGCTACGGCGCTGCACAGCCGGTTGCCGACAACAAGACTGCTGAAGGCCAGACCAAGAACCGTCGCGTTGTTGCGGTGGCTCAAGGTGAAGTAAAGGTCATCATCAAGAAGTAAGTCCTGAGCTGCTTCGGCAGCAACCGACTGAACCGAAAAAGGTCGCTCACTGAGCGGCCTTTTTTGCTTTCAGGGGGCGGGCAAATGCGCTGCAACACCTGCAACCATTTTTCAGCTATACTTCGCGCCCAAATTTTGACCGCTGTCCGAGACCCACTGTGTCCATCAAACAAATTCGTAACATCGCCATTATCGCCCACGTTGACCACGGCAAAACCACTCTGGTGGACAAGCTCTTGCAGCAATCCGGCACCTTCGGTGAGCGCGGCAACGATGTTGAACGCGTGATGGATTCCAACGATCTGGAAAAGGAACGCGGCATCACCATTCTGGCCAAGAACACCGCCATCCGCTGGACGGATGCCCGTGACGGCCAGGAATACCGCATCAACATCGTCGACACCCCGGGTCACGCCGACTTCGGTGGTGAAGTCGAGCGCGTGCTGTCCATGGTCGACTCCGTCTGCCTGCTCGTCGACTCCGTTGACGGCCCGATGCCGCAGACCCGCTTCGTGACCATGAAGGCCTTCGCCCGCGGCCTCAAGCCCATCGTCGTGGTCAACAAGGTCGACCGTCCGAGCGCGCGTCCGCACTGGGTCATGGACCAAGTCTTCGAACTC
>CALEYY010000313.1 GCA_937928295.1 uncultured Moraxellaceae bacterium | reverse complement strand
GCCCAGGCCATCGCCCACGATCCCGAGCTGGTGCTGCTCGACGAGCCAACCGACGGCCTCGACCCGGTGCAGCGCGACGACATGCTGGCGCTGATCCGCCGCATCGGCACGGAGTTCGGCATCCACGTGGTGGTGTCGTCGCACCTGCTCGAGGAGGTCGAGCGGATCTGCGACGCGGCCGTCATCCTGCGCGAGGGCCAGGTCGTCACCAAGGCCGAATCGCGGGTCGGCTTCCAATACGTCGATTGGCAGTTCGACGGCGCCGACCTCGTCGCCGTCTGGCAGGACAACACGCCCGCCGTCGCCACGTGGACACCGTCGGGTGCCGGGCGCGTCAGCGGTAGTGTGAAGATCATGCGCAGCGCCATCACCACCAGCACCGTGATGCCGACAGATTTGTGCAGCATGACCAGCGTGCGCTTCAGTTCTTTGTCGGCCAGGTCATCGGCCAGCCAGACCAGCGTGATGGCGCTGAGCACCAGTGCCGCCGTCAGCCAGTGGAAGAAAACAATCAGTGCGGGGTAGCGTGTGGGGCGGGCGGTTGTCATGGTCAGGCTCCTTCAGCGATCTTCCGAGCAGTGTATCTCGCTGTGCTGATCGTGCACCTGTCCGTCGCATGAAAACACGGACAGGTACACGCCAGCCAGCGTCAGGGCGTGACGATATTGAAGCTGCCGTTGGGCTGCTCAAACAGCGTGAAAAAGCGCACCAGATCCAGGCGGCTGCCTTCCACCTTGAGGTCATCCGAGAGCAGGGTGTCGTTGATGCCGGCCTTGCCCGTGACCATCTTCAGATAGATCGCATGCGTCAGCTTCAGCGTGGCGTCGGCCTTGGGGTCGAGACCGGCGCGGTGGTGCAGCACCGAGTTCTTTAGGTGCAGCACATAGCTTTCCTTCAGGTCGGTGAACACGAGGTTGATGGTGTATTCCTTGCCCTCGGCCTTTTCGGCCTTCAGGCGTGCAGCCATGGCATCGAGGAAGCGCGGCATCGGCGTGCTGCGCAACAGCTCGACGGTGCTGCTCATGTCCAGCACCTGCTTCGGTGTGCCATGGCGCAGCTCGTAAGCGCCGGTCAGATAGGCATCGCGCCAGGGCGCCGACTCGGCCTGATAGCCCAGCTGATCGTAGGTCTTCGCCAGCAGTGCTTTCGCCTCGGCATTGCCCGGCTCGGCAAAGACGAGATGATTCAGCACCTCGGCGGCCCAGCGGTACTCGCCATCGTCGTAGGTTTTCTGCGCTTTCTTCAGCACGGCATCGGCACCGCCCATGAACTCCACATATTTCTTGCCGGCGTTCTCCGGCGGCAGCGGATTAAGATTGGCCGGGTTGGCGTCGTACCAGCCGAAGTAGAACTGGTAGACGGCCTTGGTGTTATGCGCCACGGTGCCGTAATAGCCACGGCTGGAGAAGACCTTGTTCAGGCTGGGCGGCAGCTTGACCTGCTCGGCGATCTCGCGCGAGGTGTAGCCTTGCAGCGCCAGATGCAGCGTCTGGTCGTGGATGTACTTGAAGGTATCTCGCTGCGATTCGAGCAGAGCATGCACACGATCCTTGCCCCAGACCGGCCACTGATGGCTGCCGATATACACATCGGCATCGCCAAACAGATTCAGCGCCTCGTCCAGATAGCCGCTCCACTTCAGCGCATCACGCACCTTGGCGCCGCGCAGTGTGTAGAGATTGTGCAGCGTATGCGACGCCAGTTCGGCACCGCAGAACGCTTTCAGCTCGGGCAGATAAAAGGTCATTTCCGCCGGAGCTTCCGACGCCGGCGTGTTCTGGAACACGAAACGCAGGCCGTCAATATTCAGCTCCTGGCCGGTGCGCGTGATCAGCTCGGTCGGCGCCAGAATGCCCACGGTGCCATAGGCCGGCGACTTGCCCAGCCCGGTGTCGATGTGGCCGCGCGGCGTGTGCGCCAGCGACTTGCCGTACATGAACATGGAGCGACGCAGCATGGTCACGCCGGCCAGCACATTCTCGCTGGTCGCCTCCTCCATGAAGCCATCGGGCGCGATGATGCGCAGCTTCTGCTGGCGCGCCTGCTCGGCACTGACGATGCCCAGCATGCCGCCGAAATGATCGACATGGCTGTGCGTGAAAATCACCGCGACGATGGGCTTGGTGCCCAGATGCTGGCGTGCGAAGGCGATGGCGCGTGCAGCAGTCTCCTGCGCCGTCAGCGGATCAACGATGATCCAGCCCGTGCGGCCCTCGATGATCGTCATGTTGGAAATGTCGTAGCCGCGCAGCTGGTAAATGCCATCCCGGACCTTGAACAGGCCGTGGATATTGTTCAGCTGTGCCTGTCGCCACAGGCTCGGATTCACACTGTCCGGCGCGGCACCTTTGATGAAGTCGTAGCTCGGCATATCCCAGACGGTGCTGCTGCCGTCCTCGGTGGTACGCAGAATTTTCAGCATTGGATCGCGGGCGATGAGGCCGCG
>CALEYY010000312.1 GCA_937928295.1 uncultured Moraxellaceae bacterium | reverse complement strand
AAACAACGATCATGTCAGTTCAGCAATTGAGTGTTGAGTTACTGACCAGTCTGCTCATTTTGGCCTTGGTGGTCGCCGCGAACCCATTTGCCGCATTCATCAGTGTGCTCGGCATGGGCATTCCCTCGGTGATTATCTATCGCTGGCTACGCCAGCGTATTCAGGACCTTGGTCACCTTGGGTATATGAACGGGGAGCGCATGGCTCGCGCGCTTTATACAGGTGTCGGTGCCATCAAGGATATCAAGGTCTTTGGTACCGAGACTTACTTCCATTCGATCTATACGGCTGCTCAGTCCGAATCTCGTGAGCTTTCAGGTAAGTCGTCGCTTTATTCGAATGCGCCGAGAGTCATTATTGAGTTATGTGCCGTGTTGGCCGTACTGGGACTTTGCGTTGTACTGACATGGCAGAATCGTTTGCAGGAGCTGGTGCTGGTCATGGGGCTGTATGCGGCAGCCGCCTTTCGACTGATGCCCTGCGCTAACCGTATGCTGATGGCGCTGACCCAGCTTCGGCGCAGTCGTTATGGGTTGACTTTGGTAGCAGCAGACTTGCGCAGCTTAGGTGATGAATACTCGGCGGTAGCTCAGGCTGTGGCAGAGAAGCGCCCCAAGGCACGCTTCGAACAGTTAGCTGTAGAGGGTGTTAGTTTTCGCTATCGTGCTGATTTGCCGTGCGTTCTGGATCAAGTCAGTCTGAGTTTTGCAGCTGGGGAGAGTATCGGTTTTGTTGGCAGCAGCGGAGCCGGTAAGTCCAGCCTCGTGGATATTGTGCTCGGGCTGCTCAAGCCTGAACAAGGTTGTATCCGAGTCAATGGTCGCAATATCGAGGACGATCTGCGTAGTTGGCGTCAGCGCATTGGTTATGTGCCGCAGGCTATTTACCTGATTGATGACAGCATTCGCCGTAATGTGGCGTTTGGTCTGGCCGATGACGAAATTTCCGATGCCCAGGTCTGGCACGCGCTTGAGGCTGCGCGACTCAAGGACTTTGTTAACGAATTGCCACAAGGTCTCGATACTTCGGTGGGCGAGCGTGGCGTCAAGCTTTCGGGCGGTCAGCGCCAGCGTATCGGCATTGCCCGTGCGCTTTACCATCAGCCGGATGTACTGATTCTCGACGAGGCCACCAGTGCTCTTGATAACGCCACTGAAGCTGAATTCATGCAGGCTATTAATGCCCTGCATGGCGAAAAGACCATTCTCATGGTGGCACATCGCCTGAGTACGGTGCGCCACTGCGACCGCATCGTGGTCATGCAGCGCGGGCAGGTAGCAGATGTGGGCCGCTATGACGATCTTGCCGCGCATAGTTCGGTGTTCCAGCAAATCGCCGGTCGCGAAGTCGTGCAGGCAGGTAGCTAAGGCATGCGTATTGCTTTGATCTCTTTCGAGTATCCACCGGCAGTTGCTATTGGTGGTATCGGTGCTTATGCCGCTGAAGCGGCTCGTATGTTGAGCGCGGCCGGCGAAGACATAGAGGTCTTTGCTGCCGGCACCGCTACAAGCAGCGAGCGTGATGCCAACGGTGTACTCGTGCACCGAATTTTGGCATCAGAGCGAGTACAGTTCTCTGCTGCATTGGTATCAGTTTTTGCTACCCGGCATGCCGAGCGGCCCTTCGATGTTCTGGAGTCGCCTGAAGTCGGCGCCGAAGGCTTGGCGGTTGCGGAGGCTTTTCCAGAGGTGGCTAGGGTAGTCAAGCTGCACACACCGAGCTACCTCATCCATGAGCTCACCTACGAGCCGCCCTTGTGGTCGGAGCACCTTCGTTTCACGCTTGGTGCGCTGCGGCGAGGGCGCTGGGCCAGACTTTCGGCACCCATCCGGCAGGTGAATGACCCTGAGGCCAGACTTGCTTTGATGGCTGATGTGGTGGCTGCACCCTGCCAAGCTATTGCGACCCGTGTCGGCCAAGACTGGGGGCTGGACCCCAGCAAGGTGCAGGTATTTTCGCTACCTTACCGGCCTTCCGAAGCGCTGCTCCAGCTGCCGGTGCCAACATGTATCCGGACCATAGGTTTTCTGGGGCGATTGGAGCCGAGAAAGGGCATTATTGAACTAACGCGTGCTATTCCGGCGGTGCTTGCTGCCTGCCCTGAAGTACGTTTCCGTTTCATTGGTCCATCTTGGCCCTATCGGCGTGAAGACATGAAAACTTGGATGCTTCGGCAGTTGGGCCGGCATACAAAGGCCGTTACCTTTGTCGGAGCGGTGGATCGGGAAGGTTTACCAGAAGCACTGGCAGCTTGTGATTATCGAAACCCTCCATCGCCTGTCAAAGCGATTGTTAACAATGACGCCTAGCCCCCTGGCGTTGGACGAACGATGGTCAATTGAACGAATCTCAGTCGGATGGGCCGTTGGTTGTTTTGTTTCTAGGCTGGGGAAGCCCCCTTGGGTACTATAGTACAGTCAGCTAGCTGGCCAGTTGCCAGTCAGGGTCCATCACATTCCCCTCTTTAAGCCAAGCCTAGCTCGGGGTGCTCGTCAAGGTACTTGTCGAACGCACTGAGTGGGTTGGTCTCGGCAAATGGCAGCCAGACATCCTCATCAGGACCGCAACCCACAAAGCGAACTCTGAAGGTCCACTTAGACTTGTCCTTGCCTGGACACTGATGATCGACAACAGCATCAACCAACATTTCTGCCTCATCCATCGAGATCACGTCCACAGGGTCATCGGTCAGACCCATGTTGTATCGATAAAGCTCATCGATATGCACATCGTGCTCTAATTGATCCGCTGGGTCCCGCAGCTTGTACATCGAACGGGTTACCCTAGCCACCACCTGGTATGGTCCTCTCCAAGTAGTAGCCAATTTCGACGGGCGCCTACCACCCCGCCACTGGTGGACTACCCAGTCGCCCTCTGCAAACTCTCTCGGCTCAGTTGGACTCGAATCAATCCGCCGCTGGACAATCCGTTTGTTCCACTCCTCAGCAGCTCTGATTGCCTCGGACTGCAGCCGGATCAAGATCGGAAGA
>CALEYY010000311.1 GCA_937928295.1 uncultured Moraxellaceae bacterium | reverse complement strand
GCTGATGCGATTCGACGCTCGCGTGCCGGGTTGTCTGACCCCGCACGTCCGTACGGTTCTTTCTTATTTTTGGGGCCAACTGGTGTCGGTAAAACCGAACTCACCCGTGCACTCGCAGATTTTCTGTTTGACTCGGATGAGCACTTGATCCGTATCGATATGAGTGAGTTCATGGAGAAACACTCGGTCGCCCGCCTGATTGGTGCGCCTCCGGGTTACGTGGGGTACGAGGAGGGTGGCTCGCTCACTGAGGCCGTTCGACGCAAGCCCTATAGCGTGATCCTGTTTGACGAGATCGAAAAGGCGCATCCTGATGTGTTTAACGTGTTGTTGCAGGTCTTGGATGATGGCCGTTTGACTGTGCAGCTTTCCAACATTGAGCCGGTTCGCTTGACAGCCCAGCTGACTGGTTTGGGCGGCTTGCTGGCGGGCGATCTGCATGTGCGCGTCCCAAAAGGTCGTTTCGTCATTGATGCGTCTTTGGCGCCGTTGAAGCGCTGAGCTGAAAGGCCTGACCGCACTACGGTGCGGTTTCGACATTTTTGCGATCGAAGATACCGATCACAGGCGTACCGTGGGCGCGCATGGCTGGTTCGATCCGGTCATGCAATGCGTGGTAGCGATAGAACGGCACTCTCGGAAAAAGATGGTGCACTGAATGCAGGTTCTGGCCTAGCCAGAGCCACTCCAGCGGCTTCATCCAAGTGGGCAAGATCAGGCTGTTGGTATTCCGGTAACGCGCGGAGTCTGCGTACGGGTGGTGAGGGCGATACGCGAACCAGTATGCGGTGAAGAACGCCCCCGCCAGGTAGCCGAAAACCAGCAATGCCCAGGCATGCTCCCGCGCGATCAGCGTAACGAACGCGACCCGCCAGCCGATCGCGAGCATCACTTCCGCGATGTAGACAGTCCTTTCCTGCCACGGCGCGGTTGCCCAGTGACTGCGGAACAGGAAGGTGTTTTGAACCCACAGGAAGCGAAAGCCGCAAACCAGGAAGGCGAGAAAACCACCGCGCATGCCGCTGACGACATAATCCGGATCCTTGTCCGGCTGGTTGGTGTAGCGATGATGCGTGAAGTGTTCGACCTTATGGGTGGAGAACGGCACCATGATTAACGGTGCCATCAGGTAGCCGCAGAGATTGTTGAGCCACTGCAGGCGAACATGAACGCCATGAATGTTGCCATGCGCGGCCTCATGCAGCGGCGTATAGGACATGTAGGTGACGACGGCGTAGAGCAGCATTGCCGGCGCCAGCGACAACCGGCCGGTCGCGAACAGATAAAGGTCTGCAATGAGAAGTCCCCACACCACCAGCACCAGCAGAACGGTCGGCCAGGCCAATTCGCCAGTGAATTCGCGTGCTGTGGCGATGGCCTGCTTGTTCAGCGCGTTCAGATCCTGATGCATGGTCGTTCTCCGGGGTCTTTTGATTGCGCAACACTAGCGCCTAGTCCTGTATCCTTGGCAGAGCATTAAGGGACTGTCGCCATACATTTCCGGCCAGGCCGTATCTCATCGTTGCGCCAGAAAATTCCGGTATAGGCATGCTAAACGACGCCAACTTCCAGCATCCCGTTGCCATCAGTCAGGTGATGGTGAATTTCGCTGCGCGCTACGGTGTTGATGCGGAGACCTGCCTGCTGGGTACTGGCATCACCGAAGCGCAGCTGCACGACGCGGATGCCCTTGTTGCGCGCGAGCAAGAGCTGCGTCTGATTGAAAACCTGATGCTCGCCTTGCCGGATATTCCGGCGCTCGGCTTTGAGCTTGGCCTGCGCTACAGCGTGGCAACCTTCGGCATTTGGGGGTTTGCGTTGCGAACCAGTCGCAATTTGCGCGAGGCTCTTCAGAGTGCGATGCGCTATCTGCCGCTGAGCACGGCGTACTGCCGGTTCGCGATATTCGGTGATCAGCAAGAATATGGAATTAGCGCCGATCCCTCGGATATTCCGCAGCACTTGCGACAGTTCCTGCTGGAGCGCGACACGGCCACAGCCATTAATCTCTTCAACGAACTCGCGCTTTCGGGTCTGCGCGTGCTGAGGCTCGAATTCCAAGGCAGGGCGCCGGCGCACGCGGGCCAGATCGAAGCGCTCTGCGGCATCGCGCCTCACTATGAGTGTTCGCGCAACGCTATTGTGCTGCGTCGGCAGGATGCGGAGCTTCCTTTGCCGATGTACGACATGCATCTGGTGCGGCTATTGGAAGATCAGTGTCGCGCGCAATTGGAGCGACGGCAGGTCGCCGGTATCACCGGCCAGGTTCAGCAGCTGCTACTAGGTTCAGCGGGGCTGGTGGCCTCTCTCGAAGATGTTGCGAGTCAGCTGGCGATGGCTCCGCGCAGCCTGCGTCGCAGACTGGCCGAGGAAGGCACCAGCTTCCGCAATCTTGTCGATGCGGAGCGTGGGCAGCTTGCCGGACAACTGCTGGAAAACACGGAGATGAAGCTGGAAGAGATGGCGGTTCAGCTGGGTTACGGCGATACCGCCAGTTTCACGCGTGCGTTCCGGCGCTGGTTCGGACAGTCGCCGAGCGAGTATCGGAAAGCCTTGAAGCGCTGAAGTGACATGCCGGTTGCCGGCAACATGTGTCGGTAATAAAAAAGGGCGCTATCAAAGCGCCCTTTTTCGTCACTACAAGCGGTCAACGCATCAAGCCGATGCCAGACGCTCCGTCAGTGCCGCCTTTGCTGCTGTCAGCTCGGCTGGCAGGTTGTGCGCCAGCTTGTCGAACAGCTCGTCGTGCAGCTTCAGCTCTTCGGCCCAGTCGGCGGCATTGATGTCGCTGACCAGATCGAACTTTTCGCGGCTGAAGTCCAGGCCATTCCAGCGAATGTCTTCATAGCGCGGGCTGATGCCGACAGCATGCTCGACACCCTTGGCTTCATTTTCGATGCGATCGATCATCCACTTCAGGATGCGCGTGTTTTCGCCAAAGCCCGGCCAGATGAACTTGCCGTTGGCATCCTTGCGGAACCAGTTGGTCTTGTAGATGCGCGGCAGCTTGGCGCCAGCAGCTTCGAGCTTGGCACCTAGGTTCAGCCAATGCTGGAAGTAGTCGCTCATGTTGTAGCCGGCAAACGGCAGCATGGCGAACGGGTCGCGACGCACCACGCCCTGCGCGCCGAAGGCGGCAGCCGTGGTTTCCGAGCCCATGGTCGCGGCCATGTACACGCCTTCCACCCAGTTGCGGGCTTCGGTCACCAGCGGCACGGTATTGGAGCGGCGGCCGCCGAAGATGAAGGCATCGATCTTCACGCCAGCGGGGTTGTCCCACTCGCTGTCTAGCGCCGGGTTGTTGGTGGCGGCGACGGTGAAGCGCGAGTTCGGGTGCGCAGCCTTGCGGCCGGCCTTGCCGTCTGCCGGTGTCCAGTCGTTGCCCTGCCAGTCCACGAGATGCGCCGGGGCATCGCCCAGGCCTTCCCACCAGACATCGCCGTCATCGGTGAGCGCGACATTGGTGAAGATCACATCTTTGTTCAGCGACAGCATGCAGTTCGGGTTGGTCTGCATGTTGGTGCCCGGTGCTACGCCGAAGTAGCCGGCTTCCGGGTTGATGGCGCGCAGGTTGCCTTCGGCATCCGGCTTGATCCAGGCGATGTCGTCACCGATGGTGGTAACGCCCCAGCCCGGCATGCCGACCGGCGGAATGAGCATGGCGAAGTTGGTCTTGCCGCAGGCCGACGGGAAGGCGGCAGCGACGTGGTACTTCTTGCCCTGCGGGTTGGTCACGCCGAGGATGAGCATGTGCTCGGCCAGCCAGCCTTCGTCGCGACCCATGGTCGAGGCGATGCGCAGTGCGAAGCACTTCTTGCCGAGCAGGGCGTTGCCGCCGTAACCCGAGCCGTACGACCAGATTTCGCGGGTTTCTGGGTAGTGCACGATGTACTTGTTGGTCGGGTTGCACGGCCACACGGTGTCTTTCTGGCCCGGTTGCAGCGGGGCGCCTACGGTGTGCATGCAGGGCACGAACTCGCCGTCTGTGCCGAGTACATCGTAAACAGGCTTGCCCATGCGGGTCATCATGCGCATGTTCACAGCAACATAGGCGCTGTCGCTCAGCTCGATGCCGATGTGGGCGATCGGCGAACCCAGCGGGCCCATGGAGAACGGCACCACATACATCGTGCGACCAGCCATGCAGCCGTCGAATAGTGGATTCAGTGTGGCGCGCATCTCGGCCGGGGCCATCCAGTTGTTGGTCGGGCCAGCGTCGTTCTTGTTCTCGGAACAAATGTAGGTGCGGTCTTCAACACGGGCTACATCGGACGGGTCCGTCCAGGCCAGGTAAGAGTTCGGGCGCTTTTCCGGATTCAACTTCTTGAAAGAACCGGCATTAACCAGCAATTCGCAGAGTTGGTCGTATTCGGCTTCCGAGCCATCGCACCAGTGGATGGCTGCGGGCTTGCAGAGAGCTGCCATTTCGGCAA
>CALEYY010000310.1 GCA_937928295.1 uncultured Moraxellaceae bacterium | reverse complement strand
ACTGGAGTTCAGACGTGTGCTCTTCCGATCTCAGACATCAGCGGCAAGGACCAGAGCACAAGCAGGAGCACCGCCAAAACTCGCATCCCCACGGCAAGGCGACGCCACGGCAGCAGCCAAGACAGCAGGATGAGCCAGAGCACCTGGGAGAGCGGCATGACTAACCAAACAAGCAGCTTGGTGGTCATCGGCGGAAGAACTGCGGCAGCTTGCTGAGGCTTTTCCAGAGCAAGGCCCCCAAGCCACCAACACCGTTACGACGCAACGCCTGCCAATCCTCGTACATCTTGCGCAGCACACGCTCTAGGGAGCGATTGCTCTCGCCGCCAACGCGCATGCGCACCAACACTTCGGGAATATAGGCGGTGTGTAATCCGGCCTTGTAGAGAAAGCGCAGGATGGTGTCGTAATCAGCGGCGATGCGGTAACGCGTATCGAAGCCGCCCCAGCGCTCATACACGGCGCGTCGCACATACAGCGTCGGGTGCGGCGGCATCCAGCCCCAGGCCAACCGGTCTAGTGTGCAGCTGCCCGAACGCCAATGACGAATCACGCGTTGCAGGTCGTGCTGCGCAACATACTCAAGGTCGCCGTAGACCGCCTGCACTGCGGGGTCGGCAAACGCTGCGGCAATGCGGGCCAGCACATCGGGGTGGGCGTAAACATCGTCGGAATGGAGGAAGCCAACCACATCGCCGGTGGCGCGGGCGATGCCTTTGTTCAAGGCATCGTAAATGCCCTGATCAGGTTCGGATAGCAGGGTTGCAAACTGGTCGGCGCGAGCGGCGAGCAGCGCGCCCGTGCCGTCGGTCGAGGCGCCATCGATGATGATGTGCTCGACCGATGGCCAGGTCTGGGACTGGACGGAATCCAGGGCGTCATCAATGGTGTCGGCACGATTGTAGACGGCGGTGATGACGGAGATGCGCAGTGTCATGGCAAAACTTCCCCAGACTTAGAGCCGGTCGATTCGGCGGTAAAAGTAGCGGAAGAAAATGACTACGGCGACAAACAGGTAGAGCATGGCTCCGACGAACTTGGGTAGGCTGTAGACGCTCGTTCCAAAAGCACCGAAGAAAATGGCCGAGAACGCTAACGCCTCCTGCGTTGAACCAATCTGGGTGAAAATGTAGCCTTCCATGCGGGCCGTCAGCCAGCCGAAGATGAACATGGCCACCAGCATGAGATACGGCCCCATGTCGGCATAGAGCTCGCCAATAACCCCGACATTGATGGATGTGCCTCTTTCCTGACCAGAAATATGCAGCCCGGTCACTTT
The DNA here is from genome assembly GCA_937928295.1 of uncultured Moraxellaceae bacterium. Classification (GTDB taxonomy): domain Bacteria; phylum Pseudomonadota; class Gammaproteobacteria; order Pseudomonadales; family Moraxellaceae; genus Perlucidibaca. The sequence continues at coordinate 1,601 of CALEYY010000310.1, read as the reverse complement.
GGCCGCAATCACAGAGTCATCAATCACGGGCTTGTTCGGGAATAGAAAGCGCGGCATCAAGGCGTTACGAACACTGTCAAAAAGCATTTCACCGCTTCCATAGGGCCGAAACTCAGGCACATTGAAAACCGTGGCGGCAAAGAAACTGTTGTAGGCCACACGAGACATGGTACTCGCCATGCCAGTCTGAAAGTCCTCAGCAGTCATGTTGCGCACAAGGTTCATCGTAAAGTCTATTTTTTCAGTCGTCGTGCGGGTATCCGCCTGAGTGATTTCACCGTTGTTCAAATAGCTTCGGAACTCTGGCTTGATGAAACTCCAGACTGAGAGAACTGCAAACATCAAACTTCCGGCCAATAGCGCAGACAACCAGCGACTTCGTGATCCACTCATGAAGGCCAGTAGCATGGCACAGGCAATCACGGTGAACAGGGTTCGGAAAGAGTTGAAGAACGACAGGTTGGCAATAACTTCGAACATGCTGACCGCCAAAAGATAGCTGCCATTCCGACCATGTCGGAAATAGCTGTAGGCCAGCATGAACACCGGGAGAAAGCGCAGACACAGCAAGGGCAGTAGTAGCTGAGTGAAGGCCCTCAACGGCCCACTCATCAGAAACTCCAACGGCGTGCTCAGCAGAAACAGAATACCGTAGAGTCGAACAGCATTCAGGCCCTGACTGCGTTGAGCCCACAGCCCCTGAAACCCTGGCTCGGTCAGTGCTGCCGCCAATTGATTCCGATGCGTGCCCAGCCAAAGCCCAACGGCAAATGTCAGCCAAGCCTGATTGTAAAGGCAGGTCGCATAATCGAGACTTTCAACTCGGATGTAATACAACTCTATCGGCAGCTTGCCCAGCATTGCAGTAACCAGCATTTCAAGATTGCCGGTCAGCAACATGAAAACCAGGATCATCAGCATGCTCGGCGACAATCGACGGCCGGTGTAAAGCAAAACCAACATCAGCAGGCAGGCAATCATGCTCAGCTGGGTGGCCAGCGATATCATACGGACATCCTTTGCTTGATCAGCACCGCTGGGTTACCGGCATAAATACCATCTTGCTGTGTCGAGCGGGTTAGCACAGCGCCCATTTGCAGCAGAGTACCGTCTGCCAGCGTGAGCCCTGGTGCCACGCGCGCTGCTGCGCCAATCCAGACACGATCACCCACCACGATGGGGTTGGTACGCAGCTCGAAAGAGTCGCGTCGAGCATCATGGCTGCCCGTGCAGAGATAAGCCCCTTGCGATATACAGCAATGATTGCCAATGCGAATCTCAGCCAGATTGTCGATCCAGACCCCTTCTCCGATCCAGACATGATCTCCGGCCACAAGCCGCCAAGGGAATTTCACGCGAACATGAGATTTGATCACCGCCACTCGGCCTATGCGTGCACCAAAGCAGCGTAACAGCCAGATACGGTGCCAAGAGCCCGGCACCCACGAATCAACCAGCAAACCTTGAACAACGAACCACGCTAGCTCGACCCATGCAGATCGCCCCCGCTGAAAAGTTCCGTACGAGTATTGGTCCAGCTTCATTACGACTCTCCCAGCCAGCGCCGCTCAAAAAGCTTAAGCTGAATAATCAGTTCGGCC
>CALEYY010000309.1 GCA_937928295.1 uncultured Moraxellaceae bacterium | reverse complement strand
AGATCTACACAGGCGAAGACACTCTTTCCCTACACGACGCTCTTCCGATCTGGGTCGGCCAATGCGTGGGGTATCGAGGCCGATGGTCGGGTCATGCAGCGCCTGCCCTCTGGCCATCAGGCCGCGCCAGAGATGGCGCAAGGCCGATTGCAGACGCGCCACCGAGCGCGGGCTCTTGGCCATCACCAGCGGACTAGCCAGATAAGCCGCCAGATCGTCGGCGGTCAACTCCAACAAGGCACGCGGCGCAGCCCAAGCGGCCAACGCAGCAGCATCGGTAAGATAGGCTTTGCGCGTGTGCAGGCTCAGGCCTTCGGCAGCGAGCTGATGGCGAAAGCTGGTCAGCGCCTGCTCGGAGGCAGCGGGGATGTCGGGCAGGTTGGCAGCGTCAGTCATGACGCGAGTCTAGCGCATCGCTTAGGCGGCCGGATGCGCGCATAAAAAAACCGCTCGCGGCTTGCACCGGAGCGGTTTTTTGCAGGTTCAGGTAATCCGAAAATCGCCTGAGCGCATCCCTTTTCGGAGCCCTTGCGGGAGCCTTATTTCGGGGCGCGCGGAGCCAGCTTTTCCTTGATACGAGCCGACTTGCCGGAACGATCGCGGAGGTAGTACAGCTTGGCGCGGCGAACATCACCACGACGCTTCACTTCGATGCTCGAAATCACCGGGGAATGGGTCTGGAACACACGCTCCACGCCAATGCCGTTGGAAATCTTGCGAACGGTGAAAGCCGAGTTCAGGCCACGGTTCTTGATCGCGATAACCACGCCTTCGTAGGCCTGGAGACGCTCACGCTCACCTTCCTTCACTTTCACTTGCACAATCACGGTGTCGCCTGGGGCGAAGGCCGGGATATTGGTTTTCAGCTGGGCATTTTCCACAGCTTGAACTAACGGGTGCTTACCACTCATGTTACTTCTCCGACTACCCCTATCCAGAGGCTGAGCGCATGGACTAGGGTGCTACCAGATGCCTGTCTGACCCGGCGGCTCATGGCCTGACACGGGCGGCATCCAACCTGGAACGCAGAGGCTAAGGCGCATGCGGTCCCCTCGAACTTCACCGGTTCAGGCTTTATCGGCCTGATCCAGCAAGGTGCGTTCTTGCTTGCTCAGCGTGCGGCCCACGAGCAGGTCGGGGCGACGCGCACGCGTGCGCAATAAACTTTGCTGCAGGCGCCAACGCTTGATTGCCGCGTGGTCACCGCTGAGCAGCACGGCCGGTACGCTCTCGCCGTCGTACACCTCGGGTCGGGTGTAGTGCGGGCAATCGAGCAGACCGTCCGTAAACGAATCTTCAATGGCGGATGCCTCGGTGTTCAGCACACCCGGCAGCAAACGCGCCATCGCATCGATCATGACCATGGCCGGCAATTCACCGCCGGACAGCACATAGTCGCCAATCGACCATTCGACATCGACTTCGCGCGCAATCAGGCGCTCGTCGATGCCTTCGTAACGACCACAGAGCAGGATCAAGCCTTGCTCGCCGTGGCTTTCCACTAATTCCGTGACGCCGGCCTGATCGAGCTGCCGACCCTGCGGCGACAGATAGATCACCGGAGCCTGCACACCCAGCCTTGCTGCTTCGGCTCGCGCGGCGGCAATGGCACGCCGCAACGGCTCGATGAGCATGACCATGCCGGGGCCGCCACCATAGGGTCGGTCATCGACACGGCGATAGTTGTCCTCGGTAAAGTCACGAGGATTCCAGCTCGCCAGCGTGAGCTTGCCGGTGGCAACCGCTCGCGCCGTCACACCCGACTCGCTGATGGCCCGGAACATGTCCGGAAACAAAGTGATGAGGCCTACCCACATGGCACTGCCCTCGCCCACTCGATCAAGAATCAGCTGTCGATTTAAAACTCAGGGTCCCAGTCGACCGTGATGCATTTGGCGTCGCGATCGACCTTGAGCACGACCTGGTCAACCCACGGCAGCAGACGCTCTTGCTCGTCGATACTGCCGTCACAGGCCTGCACCACGATGACATCGTTGGCGCCGGTTTCCATCATGTCTTCGACGCGACCGAGGAGAACACCCTGCTCGGTGACAACACGCATGCCAATCAGATCCGACCAGAAATACTCGTCATCGGCCAGCGTCTGCAAGGCAGATTTCGGCACCCAGATGGTGGCACCGATCATCAAGTCAGCAGTATTGCGGTCCTCACAACCGGCAAACTGCACGACCAAACCCTTGCCTTGGGCACGCTTATCGGCCAGTTCGACCTTGCTCAGCGTACCGGCACGATCCAGATACCAAGGACCGTACGCGAAAATATTGGCAATAGGCTCGGTGCGGGACATTACCCACACCCAGCCCTTGATGCCGTAGGCGGTGTGCACATGGCCGACCTGAATCAGGTCATCGCGCGAGGGCAGCGCCGCCTGAGTCATGTTCAAGCAGCCTTCTGGGCTTCCTTGACCAGCTGGGCAACGCGCTCGGATGTCTGAGCACCGTTGCTGATCCAGTAGGCCAGACGCTCCATGTTCAGACGCAGACGCTCTTCCTGACCACGGGCGACCGGGTTGAAGAAGCCAACGCGCTCGATGAAACGGCCATCACGGGCATTGCGGCTGTCGGTGACGACGATGGAGTAGAACGGACGCTTCTTGGCGCCGCCACGGGCGAGACGAATGGTGACCATGGGTCGTTTCCTTTATTTGGGTTTCTGTGGTCTTTCGGTCCGTGCAGGCGCCACAGAAATCGACCTGGCACGGAAGGTCGCGTATTGTACGCACTTCTCCGGCTCAAGACCACCCCACCCCGCATGCACTATCAAGCCCCTCGCCAGTCGCTGCTGCGCGGCCTCGCCCTGCTGACATTATCTGCCCTGCTGTTTTCGGCCATGGGCGTGCTGATTCGCCTCGCCTCGCACACAGTCAACAACGAAACCATCGTGTTCATGCGCAATGTGACGGGCTCGATTTTGCTGCTGCCACTGCTTGCGGTGCATGGCACGGGCCTGCTGAAAACGGCGGTGCCGTGGAAACATGTCTGGCGCGCCGTGGTCGGGCTGGCCGCGATGTACGGCTTCTTTTACGCCATCGCGCATATTCCGCTGTCCAGCGCGATGGTCTTTACCTACTCATCGCCCGTGTTTATTCCGCTGGTGGCCTGGCTGTTTCTGAAAGAGACGATCACGCCACGCATGATGATCGCCGCCACGCTGGGCCTGGCGGGGGTGCTGATGGTGTGCAAGCCAGAGTTGGTCGGCAACGGCTGGATCTTGATGGTCGGCATCAGCTCCAGCTTGTTGGCATCGGTGGCGTTCGTGACCGTGCGCTCGCTGTCGGCCACGGAACCGACGACGCGCATCGTGCTGTTTTTCAGCCTGATCTCAGCGACCATTTCGGCCATTCCCATGCTCTGGGCCTGGCATCCGCTGAACAGTCACGAGCTCATGCTGGTGGTGGGCGCTGGCGTGCTGGCGACCTTGAGCCAGCTTGCCATGTCGAAAGCTTATGCGCTGGCACCTGCCGGCAAGATCGGGCCGGCGGCTTATATGGCCATCGTTTTTGCCGGCCTGTGGGCCTGGATACTGTGGGGCGAAGTGCCGGATCAGCTGGCGGTGATCGGCACCGTGGTGATCTTCATGGCGACGCTGTTGTGCCTGCCACAGCGCCAAAGTAGCGCTGAGTGACAGGGCAGCTGCCAAGCGGCAACCAGTCGGGGAAAGCGTAGTAGTCATCACGAACAGAAACCAGCACCTGGTTTCGATAACGTGCGTAGCTGAAGCCCTCTGCCAGAGCAAAGATGAACTTCTGACCTCGATAGGCCACTGTCACCAAGCGCGCCCGATCGAACCAAGGCGACACCGCGGCCAACTCATTCGGGCGCTTCAGGTAAA
>CALEYY010000308.1 GCA_937928295.1 uncultured Moraxellaceae bacterium | reverse complement strand
CCCTTGTTTATTAATTTTGGCTTGTGGCAATACAACAAAGCGCAAAAGAAAATAGCCATACAGGCGGTTTACGAGCAGGGCAAAATAAACGGCGCGCTGCCTTTCCCGACGACGCTGCAAGGCGATTTAACTGCCGCTGATTGGCAATATAAAAAAGTCACGGTGAGCGGCGAATACTTGCCGCAATACCAATTTTTATTGGACAACCAGGTGGAAGACAACCGCGTGGGTTTTCATGTAATCACGCCCTTGAAGATCAGCGGCACGGCGCAGCATGTGTTGGTCAATCGCGGTTGGGTAGCCGGCAGCAGCACGCACAGCGCGAACAGCCGCACCTGCCCGAAGCGCTGCGTCAGCCAGCCCGTCAGCGGCAGGGCGATGGCATTGGCGACGCCGAACGAGGTGATGACCCAGGTGCCCTGCGCCGGGCTCACACCCATGTCGCCGGCGATCGCCGGGATCGACACGTTCGCGATCGACGAGTCGAGCACGTTCATGAAGGTCGCCAGCGACAGCGACAGCGTGCCCAGCAGCAGCGCCGGGGGTAGCGCCGCCACCACGAAGAGCACCGGCGCAAATGGCGGAAAGAGCAAGGCGCGCCAGTCCTGCTGGCCGTGGTAATCCAACGTCTTGTGGCTGAAGAACTGGTGATGGGTGTTGACGTGGCGCTTGTAGGCCGGCTTGAGCCAGCTCTTCGGGCTGTGCAGCAGCCAGCGGTGGCCGGCCCACTCGGCCCAGTTGCCGAACAGGAACATCGGCACCACCACGGCCACCCATTCGACCCAGCTGGCCGCGTCGATGTGCGCGGCGCAGTACCAGATCACACTGCCGGTGAAAAGCAGCGTGAAGGCCAGATGCATTTCGCCCCGATACCAACTCGGCGTGTTCTTGCGGTAGTCGTCGCGGAACGCGCTCAGCATCGACCACTGGATGCCGGCTTCGCCTCGGTTGCGATTGACCAGATTGAACAGCAGGTTGCTCCAGCAATGCGTGAGGTTCCAGTACAGATTGAGCAGGCCAAAGGGGATGGCCACTAGCACCAGCGTCAGGCCGAGACGCCAGAGGCGACGGTTGATGGCAAAGAAGTAGATCAGGTAGGCCAGACCGAGAAAGACAGCAAAATATTTCGACAGGAAGGCCAGGCCCAGCGCCAGGCCCGCGAGCACGGCCCAGCCATATGACTGCGCGGAATGACCGGCCGAATGGCGAGCAACGAGGGTGGCCGGCGAGGCATGACGCAAGGCCTGCGCGGCCGCGAAGCTGGATGCCGCCGCAAACAGCATGCAACCGGTATCGGTCAGGGTAAAGGCAAAAATCAGGCTGAGCGGGCTGAACAGGAACAGCAGCGCCGCCAGCCTCGCCTTTTCGGCATCAATGCGCTGCCACTGCGCATACAGCCCGAGGGCAATGAGCAACTCCGTGGCAATGCCGGGCAGCCTCACCACCACGGGATGCTCGGAGAACTGCAGCATCAGCCAGGTCATCCAGCCCGCCATGGGCGGGTGGTCGTAGTAACCGTAATCGAGGTGACGGCCCCAGAGCACGAAATAGGCTTCGTCGCCGGTCATCGGCAGCAAGGCCGCAATCACCAGCTTGACCAGCAGCGCCAGAGTCAACGCTTGCAGCAGCGTCAATCGTGACAGCCAGCCGGTCGTGTTCATGCTTTGACTTCTGCGCTGTCTGGCGTGGGCAATGCCATCACCGAGATGACGCCGAGCAAGACGGCAAACCACAGCGTCGCGAGACGGATGATGACGGTGGCGGCAATCGCCTGCGGCAAGGGCATGCCTTGCAGAACCAGCAGACCGGTCATGGTCGCCTCCGTGCCGCCGAGGCCGCCGGGCAGGAAGCTCAAGGCGCCGACCAGCATGGCAAAACCGTAAACGAACAGAGCAAAGCTCAGCGAGATGTCGGCTTGCAGGCTGTGCAGGATCAGGTAAGCGCCAACACCCTCGCCCAGCCAGGCCATCAGGGTGATGCCCTGCGCCTGCCATAACAGGCGACCGCGCCAAAACGGCCGGCTGCTGGCTGCGACATCCGACAGCCAAATCAATCCGGGCGAGTCATTGCGCCAATGCGCGAGACGCCGTAGCAGACGCTCGGGCAACGGCGTGCGCAGCAACAGCAAGCCACACAGCAAGGCAACAACCAGCAAGGCAAAATAGGCTGCGCCACCCGGCAAATGTGTAAAGCCGATCGCCGTCAGCGCAACAATGGCGACCAGATCGGCGAGGCGCTCGCTGAAGAACATCGCGGCCGAATGGTGAAACTGTACGCCATAGGGCTTGAGAAAGAGGCTGCGAATCAGCTCGCCGGCCTTACCTGGCGTGGTCGTCAGCGAGAACCCGGCGAAATAAATGCGCAGATTGGTCCAGCGTGAAATCGGGTGCTGGTCACGCAGCAAGTACAGATGCCAGCGCTCGGCACGCAGCAGATAGTTGAGCAGCGACAGACTCAAAGCCGCCAGCATGGGCATCACGCCGATATGCTGGAACGCCTGCAGCACTTCGCGCCAGCCCGACCACAGCGCAAAGCCGAGATAACCGATGGCACTGAGACCGACAGACCACCAGAGCAGGCGCTGTTGCGTATTCGACAGCGTCATCATGTCACCATGAAAAGTGTGACCAGCAACCAGAGGCTGCCGGCAACCAGAATATGACGGTCCTTCAGCAAATCGCGCGACGGGTCGCCACCGCCGGTTTCCTGATGCAGCAGAAACAGGTAACGAAAGCAGGCATAGATCACGAAAGGCACGGTGAAAATCAAGTCGTCGCTATCGTGAATGCGGCGCACATCCACATCCATGGTGTAGAGGCTGTAGCTGAGAATCATGCCGGTACAGGTGATGCCGATGAGCTTGTCGAGCAGCTCGGGGCTGTAGTCGCCCAGCACCTTGCGATGCTCAGCGCCGTGACCGCGCATTTCCTGCAGTTCGGCGCGGCGCTTGATGAAGCCCAGGAACAGCGTGGCCCAGAGCCCGCAGAACAGCAGCCAGTTCGACGGCGGAATATCCACGCCATCGGTGCCGGCGAGAATGCGCAGCATGAAGCCGGCCGAGATGCAGAAGATGTCGAGCAGCACGATTTGCTTCCAGCGCAGCGTGTAGGCCACATTGAGCAGCAAATAGGCCAGCACATAGCCGGCCACTGGCGGGTTCGCCGACCACGCCAGCAGCAAGGAGGCAGCTGCCAGCACCACGCCGAGCAGGCGCGCCTGCTGCTCGGTCACTGCGCCGGATGCAATCGGGCGCAAGCGCTTAGTGGGATGCAGGCGATCCTCGGCGACGCCGTGCCGCCGGGGCTGCGACTGGTGGACGCGCTCGGGTTCTTCGACTTCGTGGCGCTCGAAACGCACGCACGCGCCTGCCTCTCCGATTCGGGCACGGTGCAGGAGGAATGCGCCATCCTCGGCGTGCCGAATGTGGTGATTCGTGACGCCACCGAACGTCCGGAAACCGTGGAGACCGGCGCGAGCATCGTGACGGGCATCGTCGTCGTCACCGACTTCCGCCAGGGCGATCACTTCGAGCAGCTCTTCCTCACGGTGAAAAAATGGTTCGCCGCCAAGGGCTACCGCCTGCCCGAACTCCACCACGTCACCTTCGGCGCCGTCACCGGCGAGGACGGCAAGGCCCTCAAGACCCGCGACGGCGGCGTCATCAAACTCAAAGCCCTGCTCGACGAAGCCGAAGAGCGCGCCTACGCCATCGTCACTTCGAAAAACGCCGAGCGCCCCGAGGCCGACCGCTTCGGCGACGATGAGTGGTGCCTCAGGATCGATGCTGCGAAAGACCTCGATGCCCATTTTTTGTGAATCGATGAAGCCATGTTTCTTCATGCGATCAAAAGGATG
>CALEYY010000307.1 GCA_937928295.1 uncultured Moraxellaceae bacterium | reverse complement strand
AGGTCCTCTTGCCGACATCCAGTCGCGCGTAACGATAAGCTCATCATTGACAACGGGCGGCGACGATTGACCATAGGCAAAAATACCATTCAGGCCGCACATAACCGACTACTCAACTCGAATGCTTCTGATACTGATAGTTGTAGTAACCGCCGTAGCCATAACCGCCATAACCGTAGCCTACATCTGCCTCGAGACCATTGAGAATACAGTCGTTGATGCGGATACCGCTCAGCGAGAAGCGACGCACCGTGGCCTCGATTTCATGCAGCGTTACGCGCTTGTGGCGAGCCACAATGTAAGTTGTGCCGGCAAGCTGGCCGATAATCGCGGCATCAGTGACTGCCAGAATAGGCGGTGAGTCGATAAGGATCAGGTCAAAACGCTCGGTGGCCCACTCCATGAGCTGCTGCAACCTGGTGGATAGCAAAAGCTCTGAGGGATTATCCGTGATGGCGCCACGCGGAATCACGGACAGATTTGGCCTCTCGGTCACATTGACATAGCTTTCTGGCGTGTCCTGGCTTTGCAAGTAATCAGACAGCCCTTGATGCTTGGCAGGCACATTGAAGAACTTGTGTAAATAACCACGCCTCAAATCACCGTCGATCAAGAGAATACGCTGGCCACCCTCGGCCAGCGTGGCGGCTAGGTTGGCTGAGATAAAGCTCTTGCCCACACCCGGTGCCGGACCGGACAGCATGACAATTTGGTTGCTTGCTTGAGCCAGACGGAATTTCAAACTGGTCCTCAAACCTCGCAAAGCCTCAATGGCTGAGTCATCCGGGCTTGCCCATGCCAGCAAGGTGTGTTTGCCTTTGGGACGAGTACTGCGCAACAGGCGATCGTAACGGCGCTGAGTCACCGATAGTGGAATGACGGCAGGCACATTCATGCCAATCGCTTCAATTTGTTCGGGTGATTCAACACCGCGACGCAGCTGCTCCAACAGCAGGATCAGCAAAAACGACAAGCCAACGCCCACCAAGAGACTCATCAACATCAAGTTGCTGGCGTTGGGTGCGATCGCACCCGGAAACACAATGGCCGAATCCAGTATGCGGATGTTGCCAATGGTCCCCGCCTTGAGCACATCCACTTCCTGCGACTGATTGAGCAACTGCACATACATCTGCTGGTTGACTTCAACATCGCGCTTGAGTCGCAACAGCTTCTGCTGCATGTCGGGCAGTGTGCGCGATTCCCCCAAGGCACGCGCACGCTCAGACAGCAGCAAGCTGCGCTTGTCTAGTAGGGCACGATAGACCGGATGGCTAGGCTTGTAGGAGCGCTTCAGCTCGGACTCCTGAAGTTGCAACTCATTCAGCTGTGTCTCGATATCTGCCTGGCGAGCCACCGTACCTGCGGTTCGGGCCTCAACGGCAATCGACTGGTTATTGCGTTGAAATTGATTCAGACGATCTTCGGCCGCATAAAGATCAGACTTGATCTTCGGCAATTGCAGTTGCAAAAAGTCTTGGCTGCTACTCAGTTCAGCGACTGCACGGCCTGCACTTTGCTTGCGTAACTGCTCAACAACCGCGTTCAGGATACGCTCCAACTCAACCCGGTTAGCGCCGGTCATGCTGACCTCGAGCACGCCGGTGCCACGACCGCGTTCAGCGACCTGCACAGCGCCTTGCAGCCCTAGCACGGTATTCAATCTGTCATTTTGTGAGAGATAGAACACCTGCCCGATGTCGCCGGCAAGCTGCTTGATCCGCAGCCGAATAGCACCATCATGGAGCCAGTAATCCACGCCCACACGACCACTGCTACGAGATATACCTTCACCTTCGATCATGAAGCGAGCAGGCCCCGTGATAGTGACCTTGAGCACGGCACCCTTCAAACGAGGGGCCATGAGCAACTGATCAAGCACCAAGGCTGGTTGTGTGCTGATGGGAGCAAACAACTTGCCCAGCAGCCCCTGCTCCACCGGAGAGACTTGATTGGTCAGGCTGAGCACATCCACGACATTACCCATGACACGCCGTGACTTGATGATCTCGATTTCTGTCGGAGACATTGTTTCAGAAAAACCGGCCATGCTCATGCTGGCGGCTGAACCAACCTGCGAGGCATTATTTTTCGCTTCGATCAGCACCAAGGCGTTTGCCTTATAGATATTGACGGCTGTTTTAACGGCAATGAAGCCGTTGAGTGCCGCCAATGACATGATCGCCAGTACGGCCCAGCGGTAGCGCATGGCACGGTTAAACAGCAAGATAAAGTCAATGCCACGCTGCTCTGCGGGCGCATTGGCCGCTGATGCATTGTATGGAAGCGGCATATCAGAAGATTGCATAACGGAGATCGGAAGAGCACACGTCTGAACTCCAGTCACACTTGATGATCTCGTA
>CALEYY010000306.1 GCA_937928295.1 uncultured Moraxellaceae bacterium | reverse complement strand
CCGATGCGAGGGTCAGAACCCATGCCACGACGCACTTGATCAATGTCGGCACCAAGTCGATCGGCCAGATTGGCAAGCTCGTTCATGAAGCTGATGCGGGTGGCCAGCATGGCGTTGGCGGCATATTTGGTCAGCTCGGCAGAACGCAAATCCATGCACTGTAAGCGATCATGATGACGATTGAACGGTGCATAGAGTTTGCGCATCAGCGCTTCGGCCTGTCGCCCTTCGCTACCGGCCTCAACTCCAATAACCACCCGATCAGGGCGCATAAAATCCTCAATGGCGGCACCTTCCTTGAGAAACTCAGGATTGGAAACCACCGCGAAAGACTGTGCTTTGCCGCGAGCAGCAAGCTCTGCCTCAATGACTTCGCGCACCCGCGACGCCGTACCGACGGGCACGGTAGATTTGTCGACAACAACCTTGAATCCATCCAGATGACGGCCAATATTACGCGCCGCCTCAAGCACATAGCTCAGGTCGGCAGCACCATCCTCATCCGGTGGCGTACCCACCGCAATGAACTGTATCTCGCCATGAGCAACGGCCAAGGCAACATCGGTGCTGAACTGCAAACGGCCAGCCTGAACATTTCGCGTAATCAAGTCATCTAGGCCAGGCTCATAAATCGGCGAATGGCCCGCCTGCAAGCGCGCCACTCGGCCAACATCAACATCCAGACAAAGCACATCATTGCCAAGATCGGCCAAGCAGACGCCAGTGACCAAGCCCACATAACCAGCGCCAACTATCGTGACTTTCATCGCTCCACCTTAAAAATTAGCAGCATGCCGTAATCGGAAATAATATAGTAAAGCACCTGCCCTCTGGGCCTTTGAAGATGAATGGAATACATGATGCCCGATATCCGGCAGGTCATTTGCATGAAGTGGGGCACCCTTTACGGCGCTGAGTATGTCAATCGGCTCTATGGCATGGTGCGACAACAGACACGCGGAGCACTTCGCTTTGTCTGCCTGACAGACGACTCCGTTGGTATTCATCCTGATGTGGAGTGTCTTGAGTGCCCAACCGTAGATCTTGACCTGCCGTATAGCCGATTACCTTGGCGTAAACTGGCATTGTGGGCGCCGTCAGAGCACCTGCATGGATTGAGCGGCAATTGGCTGTTCATGGATCTAGATGTCGTTGTCACAGGCGGCATTGACGCGTTTTTCGAATACCAGCCAGAAAAAATGTTTGTCGTCATGCAAAACTGGACGCAGCAAGGTCAGGGTATTGGCAATACTTCTGTTTTTCGCTTTCGTGTTGGCTGCGCGACGCATCTACAGGAGAACTTGCGTGCACGCTTCGATGAGCTTTTCCAGAAGTATCGGAACGAGCAAATCTTCATAAGCCGTGAAATCGAAGAAATGATCTACTGGCCAGATGAGTGGTGCCTGCTTTTCAAAGTTCATTGCGTTCCAATGTGGCCACTTAACTTCCTTAAGGAGCCTGTGCTGCCAAAAACAGCACGCGTGGTCGCATTTCCCGGCTCACCAAATCCACATGAAGCAGTTGTAGGTGAATGGCCTGTGCCCAAGCGCTGGAAACGGCTCTACAAGCACACAGAGCCTGCAACATGGATCGGCAGAATCTGGGCCGAGGCCGAGGAAGGGCTGCAAAAAGCTCGCTGATCGGAGGAGCTACTTTTTCCCCACCATAGTAGCCAAGCGCACATACAGCTTTTCCACTACATGATAGAGCGCGCCCCAAAACGACGATGCACGCAAGGCATGGCGAGATAACAGTACAGACTGCGCGCTGGATGAGGTCTTCGCGGGACTACTGACCGCAGCCTCCGATACGATATCGGCAATGACCGCAAACAGGTGGTAATCCTCAAGCACGCGCCGGCGCGCCTCTTCGATCAAGGGCAAACGCTGCTCATAGAGCCCATCCGCCATGGCTTGGCGGATGATGGCTGCCGCACCATCCGGATCACTCATGTCGATGTGAATCACACTGCCAACCGGGAAGTAGTCATCCGTATTCGGTGCGCCCGCATAAAATGGCAGGCAGCGTGCCAGAAAAGCATCCGATAGCTTCTCAGTCCAGTGATGCGGCGCAATATGGTTCTCCAAGACAACATGATAGCGAAAGGCATCCATGGCTTCTGCCTTGTCGTTGATCGGGCGAATACCTCTGCCAAACGCCGTCAATTCGGGAAGCCGCTCGCGCAAGGCTTGAGCAAACTCGGCTCGACGCGCATGCTGGGTATGCCATTGCGCCTTGGTCGAGCAGACCATAGATAGACCATCCGTTTTTGATGGCGGACCAGCAAGCAAGCGCTCGCGAGACATCGGCGTGCCGGTTTCGCCCCCGTAAAACCAGTGGTTCGAGCCCTGCTGCCAATAGCGATGCCGATGCGGCAATGCCCAAGACGGCTGTGGCGTCACTACATGGCCAAACTGTTCCGTGTAGTGGCGGCCATAGGTCTTGATAGAACACGGCTCTGTCGTAAACAAAATGGTGTTGTCAGGATGGCAGACCAACTCTTCACGCGCTGATTTTCGAGGCTGGCCAACAGCGGGGGGGAGCTCGTCGTAAACCACCAGCCAGTCATAGTTTCGATCATCGCGATCAAAGGTAAATTCGCACTCACCCCAGATCAGCTCGCCGGATGGGAAATAGCGCGCCCATTCACGACTAGAAACACGCGCAAGGAACTTGACCCGAGTGAGTGGTTTATTCATGAGAATGATCTCTCAGAGCGAGATACAGGTTTAGTGTTTTTTCCGCCATTGCCACAAGCGTGAACTCTGAGCGAGATATCTCATAAAAATCTTTTTGATCACTTCGCAAATCGGAAAGTCGACTGATTTCTCGGGCCAATAAACTCGACAAGGCTGCAGGATCACTCGGAGCAACTTTATACTGTTTAGGCAAAATACTCTGAGCCACACCTACATTGCTCGATAAAACGGGACAAGCAGCCTGAAGAGCCTCAATAAGCACATATGAAAATCCTTCGCGATGCGAGCTGATGACCATGGCATCGGCCACATGAAGCCACTCGGTCACCGCACTGCTGTGCCCGCCCAAGGTGACTTGCTCTGACAAGCCCAGCTGCGCTATCTGCTGCTGCAAAGCACCATGCTCAGGCCCATCACCCAGGATCAGCAAATGTGCAGCCGCATCTCGTGGCCAAGCCTGCAGTAACAGATCAAATCCTTTAACGGGGGCAAGCCGCCCCACCGCAAGTACCAAGGCACCAGGCCACACCGCTCGTTGCTGACGGCAATCCGCCAACACCTGAGGATCGGGCACTCG
>CALEYY010000305.1 GCA_937928295.1 uncultured Moraxellaceae bacterium | reverse complement strand
AGCGGTATTAGCTGCCTCAGTCACGACGATACATCGTGACCACGCAAGCACCGCCTAGGCCAAGATTGTGCTGCAAGGCCACGCGCGCGCCGGCGACCTGGCGCTGATCGGCTGTACCGCGCAGCTGCCAGACCAGCTCCGTGCACTGCGCCAGCCCCGTCGCGCCCAGCGGATGACCCTTGGACAGCAAGCCGCCGGACGGATTGGTCACGACCTTGCCGCCATAGGTGTTGTCTTCGTCCCAGATGAACTTCTCGGCGCCGCCTTCCGGGCACAGCCCCAGCCCCTCGTAGGTCAGCAGCTCGTTGGCCGTGAAGCAGTCGTGCAGCTCGACCACATCCACATCTTCCGGGCCGATGCCAGCAGCCTCGTAGACCTGGCGGCCAGCGGCCTTGGCCATGTCGTAGCCGACCATCTTGATCATGGAGTTTTCGTGGATGCTGCTCGGGAAATCCGTGGTCATGGCCTGGGCGGCGATGTAGACCGGGTTCTTGATGCCATGCTTGGCGGCGAAGGCGTCCGAGCAGAGCACGGCGGCACCGGCACCGCAGGTCGGCGGGCAGCACTGGAAGCGAGTCAGCGGATCGAACACTTCGTCCGAGGCCATGATTTCTTCCAGCGACAAGACCTGGCCGAACAGCGCATACGGGTTCTTGCTGGCGTGACGACGCGCCTTCTCGGCGATCTTGCCGAAGGTCTCTTTCTTCGTGCCATGCTGCCAGCGGTACTCACGACCGGCACCGCCGAACATCTGCGCGGCCGGCGGCGAGCTGGTGAAGCCCTGAGCCGCGAGCATGACATTGGCATGCAGCGACATCGACGATTCACGATCGTTGAACTTGGCGCCAAGCGCACCCTTTTCCATCTTTTCGAAACCGACCACCAGCACGCACTCGGCGAGGCCGGACTCGATGGCCTGGCGACCCAGATACAGCGCGCTGGAACCGGTGGAGCAGTTGCTGTTCACATTGAAAATGGGGATGCCGGTGAGGCCGATCTCATACACGGCACGCATGCCGCTGCAGGAGTCGCCATAGACATAGCCGGTGTAGGCCTGCTCGACCTGGTCATAGCGAATACCAGCATCATTGAGGGCCAGACGGCCTGCGTCTGCCGCCATGACATGGTAGTCGTCGCTGGCACCGGGTTTGGCGAACTTGGTCATGCCCACGCCAATCACATTTACACGATTTTTCATGATGTTTCTCTCATCCAATTCGGGGTTGATCCGGGCGACCGCAGCCGCCCGGAGGTCAGTCAGATCAGACTCTCTTGATCACAGCAGTCCGGCCAGACAGGTCAGCTCGCGCGCCAGCAGCACATCGCCATCCACGCGCAGCTCGCCCTTCTGGTACAGCGCCGCGAGATCGCCACCTTCAGCCAGCGCCTTCAGCGTGTCGTCGCTCAGGCCGAAGACCGCCGCCGGCGATGCCGCCGCACTGCGCGCCACCTCGCGACCGGCAAAGTCCACCGACCACACGGCATCGATGTCGTTGATGTTGAACTGCAGCACGGAGGTCAGGCCGGTCTTCAGCTCGCCACTGCCGAGCTTGGCCGTCAGCGCCGCGAACAAGCGATCTGCGAAGACCTCGCGCGGAGCCTTGGCCACCACGGCAGCCTCAGCCGGAGCACTACTGGCCAGACGATCCTGCCGTGCCTTTTCCACCAGCGCCTTGTCCATGCCGGCCAGCACCGTGAGCTTGTTCGACGCCATGACATTGCCGCTGATCTTGAGCTGGCCGCCGAAGAACAACTTCTGCACCGCCGCCAAATCGCCGCCAAACAGCGTGTCCACATACTGGCTGTCCAGCTCGATGGTCACATCCGGCTTCACCGCCGTGCCGGCACCCACGCTGCCCGGCGCATTGCGCAGGTCAATGAACCAGCTCGATTCCGGGTTGTGGAAAGTGAACTGGAAGCTGGTCTTGGTCTGCTCGACCAGCTCCGGCTTCGTGGCTATGAACGCCTTGATGCCACCGAACACATCGGCCAGCGTCACAGCTTCATCCGCTGACGAAGCCGCGCCACCGGCCAAAGCACCGCCCTCAGAACCACCACCCGCCGCCACACGAGCAGCACGGGCCTGCTCGACCAGCTGAGGATCCATGCCCGACAGCGCCGTCAGCTTGTTCGACGCCATGACATTGCCATGCACCTTCATCTTGCCGCCGAAATAGAGCTTCTGCACCGCGCCCAGATCACCGCCAAACAGCGTATCGATGTGCTCGGCATCCAGCTCGATGGTCACATCTGGCTTGTCAACCTGACCGCTGCCAACCGCACCAGCGCCATTCTTGAGGTCGATGAACCAGGCCGATTCCGGGTTGTGGAAAACGAACTGGAAGCTGGTTTTCACTTCCGCCACCAGCGCCGGCTTGGCCGCCACGAAGGCCTTGATGCCACCGAACACATCGGCCAGCGTCACGCTCTCATCAACCGAGCTAGCTGACTTGGCCGCAGCGGCCGGCTCGGCCTTCGCCTTGGCCTTGGGCGCCGGAATCTCGGCATACAGTTCCACGGCGGCGTTCT
>CALEYY010000304.1 GCA_937928295.1 uncultured Moraxellaceae bacterium | reverse complement strand
AAGATTGCATAACGGCATTAGCCTCTTTTCAGTAAAGTTTTCCAAACACCGCCTAATCTCAGCGAGGCGACAGGCTGTTCAACAACAACGCGCTCGACAGCGATGGCAACAGCTGGCCCAAGACACGATTCCAGATCGTGATGGGTGCTGCAGTCACATAAATGAAGTCTCTCGGCTTGAGCGGAAAACGATCCGCAAGCACATAGGCCGTCGGGTCGCTGGCATCCAGCTGGAAGACCTCTATATGGGGCGCAGCGCCCAACGGGGTTGGGGCTGCACGCAAAACGAATACCCCCGTCGGCTTGGCCGTGACCACGCTGATGCCTCCAGAGGCGGCCAGTGCTTCACCCAGACTGGTTCCCTGCGGGCCGATTGGCAGCACATTACGCTTGTCGACTTCACCCAGCACAAACACTTTGTTGTCGGTATTGGTGGGGAAGTAAAGCAGGTCGCCATTTTTGAGCAGCAAGTTCTGACTCATGTCGCCGCGTTGCAGAAGGTCGGCCAGCGAAATGACCACTTCACTGCGATTACGAATAAGGACCACATTACGCAAATCGGCTGTTGGCTTGAAGCCACCCACGCGCGAGACCGCATCAAGCAGCGTCATCGGGACATTGGTAACGGCCAAGGGTCCTGCATTGTTCACCTCACCCGTGACATATACCTTTTGTGACTCATAGCTCTGTACGGTGACATCTACTTGCGGATAGGGAATGTATTTGTCGAGAAGCTTGGTCAACTTGGTGCGCAAGGCCGATAGCGACAAACCTTCGACCTTCACCGTGCCGACATACGGGAAGAAAATCGTGCCATCACGGTAGACCAGAATGCCGCCCGTCGCGCCGGAGGCCCGGCCTGTGTTGCCAGCGCCAGCGGCCGCTGCTTGCGGACCTGGTGCGACAGCGGTAGCAGCAGGCACTCCCGTAGTACTCATTTCGGGATGCCCCCAGACCGATACTGCCAGGATATCGCCACGGCCCACATGGTATTCATAGTCTTGCAGATCTTGCTCAAGAGCCATGTTTGACTGTGGCGTAGTCGGCGCTGCGATCATGCTGCTCAGCAGCTCAACCGTAATCCACTGGCGATCGACCACAGGAACGGCCGGTGCAGGCTTGGGCGGATTGGCCGGCACAACAGCGGCTTTTTCAGCCTTCTCATCGACTGGCAAAGGTGCTGGCACTTCTGCTTTCTGATGGATTTCCGTGAATGTGGTAGGCGCAGGCGGAGGCAGAGCCTGACCACCTTTAGGCTCAAAAGGCACGCCAGGAATAACAGTGCATCCGGACACACAAAGCATGAAGCTGAACATCGTCAACAAGGGGGCAGTACGTGCCATGGCATGTTCTCTCGTATAGCGCGGTTTGGCGTGGAGTCTAAAGGGCATGATGCTGTCAAACACGGTTTTCTGCCAGCACCTGCCGAAAATAGGCGATGGTGGCAGACAGGCCTTCATCGAGGCCAACGGCAGGCTGCCAGCCAAGCGCTTGCTTCGCCAAGCCAATGTCTGGCTGACGCTGACGAGGATCATCCGGCGGCAACGGTCTATGCACGATGCCCGACTTGCTTCCGGTCAAGCGCAACACGGATTCGGCTAGCTCGATCATGGTGAACTCGCACGGATTACCGATATTCACCGGACCAGTAAAGCCCTTGTCTGTTTCCATCATGCGCAACATGGCTTCAATCAGATCGGCACTGTAGCAAAAGCTGCGGGTCTGGCTGCCATCGCCGTACAAGGTGATGTCTTCGCCTTTGAGCGCCTGCACAATGAAATTGCTGACGACGCGGCCATCATTCGGGTGCATTCGTGGCCCGTATGTATTGAAAATACGCACTACCTTGATATCCAGGTCATGCTGACGGTGGTAGTCAAAGAACAAGGTTTCTGCGCAACGCTTGCCTTCATCATAGCAAGAGCGAAATCCGACTGGATTAACCTTGCCCCAATAGCTTTCAGGCTGCGGATGCACTTCAGGATCGCCATAAACCTCACTGGTCGAAGCTTGAAGAATTCGCGCACCTGTTCGCTTTGCCAGCCCAAGCATGTTGATCGCGCCATGAACACTGGTCTTGGTCGTTTGCACGGGGTCATGCTGATAGTGGATAGGCGATGCCGGGCACGCCAAATTGAAGATGCGATCGACCTCGACATACAGCGGGAACGTCACATCATGGCGCATCAGCTCAAACCGAGGATGCGACAGCAAATGCGCGATATTGGCTTTGCTGCCCGTAAAATAGTTATCCACACAGAGGACATCATGGCCTTGCTCAATCAGGCGATCACATAAATGTGAACCAAGAAACCCTGCACCACCCGTTACTAGCACTTTCATATGACATGCAACCCGATAAAACAGACTGAATAATTAAACGGACTCGCCGCGACCAATACCGAAATATGTCAACCCGGCTGCTCTAGCACGCTCAGGCTGATACTGATTGCGCCCGTCAACAAGCACTCGCGCCCGAAGACTCGCCGCAAGATCCTCATAATCAACCGCCCGAAACTCTTTCCATTCGGTACACAGCACCAGCGCATCAGCACCTTCAAGGGCCTGCTTTTTATTCATGGCCATAAAAAGGTCCGGACGCTCACCATAGATCTTCAGCGTTTCTGCTGCCGCATGCGGGTCATAGGCCCTGACACGGCCGCCAGCAGCCCAAATGGCCTCCATGAGATTACGGCTTGGCGCATCTCTCATGTCATCGGTATCTGGCTTGAATGCCAGGCCCCAGACCGCAATCGTGCGATTGCTAAGATCACTGCCTAACGCCTGTACCAACTTGGCAAAGAGCCGCCCCTTTTGGTCATTGTTGACCGCCTCGGTCGCCGTAATCAGCCGGGCCGGGCAGCCAACCTGCTCTGCCGTCTTGATGAGCGATTGCACATCTTTGGGGAAGCAACTACCGCCATAGCCACAGCCTGGGTAAATAAACTGATAACCAATACGCGGATCTGAACCGATGCCGCGCCTGACCTGCTCGATATCGGCCCCCACATGCTCAGCAATATTCGCCATTTCATTCATGAAGCTGATCTTGGTTGCCAGCATGGCATTAGCGGCATACTTGGTCAGTTCCGCTGAGCGAATATCCATGACCAGCAATTTGTCACTCTGGCGGTTATAAGGTGCATAACACTCCCGCATTAATGCCACGACTTGCTCGCTGGATGCGCCAATCACAATACGAGGCCCCTTGCTGAAGTCGTCAATAGCAGCGCCTTCTTTGAGGAACTCGGGATTGGAGCAAACATCGAAATGCGGGTCGATACCGCGTGCCATGAGCCTGGCCGACACTCTGTCTCGCACCTGATCTGCCGTGCCGACGGGAACAGTCGATTTATTGATCAGCACTTTGTAGCCCTGCATGTGGTTGCCAATGACATCGGCAACCGCAAAGACCTGGCGAAGATCCGTAGCACCTGTGCTATCTGGCGGCGTACCGACCGCGATAAATTGAAGCACACCATGCGCTACACCCTGCTCAGCAGAGGCGGTGAAACGGAGACGGCCATCCGCCGTCGTGGCAGCAATCAATGCCTCAAGCCCTGGCTCATAAATGGGAATGACACCACTTTGAAGCTGCGCAATTCTGGCGGTGTTGATATCGACACAGAGCACATCATGGCCAACATCAGCAAGGCAAGCCGCTGTGACCAAGCCTACATAGCCTGATCCATAAATCGAGATTTTCAAATTAAGTCACTGTATTTAAATTGAATTTATTTGGCTTTTTGATACTGGAAAAGCAACATTAACTGGTGCGGCAATGTTAATAGAGAAGCCCCTGCAAAGCCACTCAGAATAGCGCCAGCGTGGTTTTTCGTGCCTGCCATGTTCTCGTCAAAGCCGTGTTCCGGTATGATTCGCCGGTTTTTGCCCCCAGCCTGACCGTGCCCAGCGCACGAGGAGTCATCCGTGGATATTCAGCTCTCGCAACGCGTTCTCAGCATCAAGCCCTCGCCGACTCTGGCCGTGACCAAGAAGGCCGCCGAGCTGAAAGCTGCCGGCAAGGACATCATCGGCCTCGGTGCCGGTGAACCGGACTTCGATACCCCGGAGCATGTGAAGGCTGCCGCCGTTGCCGCCATCGGCAAGGGTTTCACCAAGTACACCGCCGTCGATGGCACCCCTAGCCTGAAGCAGGCCATCATCGCCAAGTTCAAGCGCGATCAGGGCCTGGACTACGCGGCCAACCAGATTCTCGTGTCCTGCGGCGGCAAGCAGAGCTTCTTCAACCTGTCGCTGGCGCTGCTCAACAAGGGCGATGAAGTCATCATCCCGGCCCCGTTCTGGGTGTCCTACCCGGACATGGTGATCATTGCCGACGGCACCCCGGTGATCGTCGAATGCCCGCAGAGCCAGGGCTACAAGATCACCGCCGCCCAGCTCGAAGCCGCGATCACGCCGAAGACGCGCCTGCTGGTGCTGAACTCGCCGTCGAACCCGACCGGCATGGTCTACAGCAAGGCCGAGCTGCTGGCACTGGTCGAGGTGCTGCGCAAGCATCCGCAGGTCATGATCGCTACCGATGACATGTACGAGCACATCATCTGGACGGCCGAGAAGTACGAGAACATCGTCACCGTGGCGCCGGATCTGTACGACCGCACCATCGTGCTCAATGGCGTGTCCAAGGCCTATGCCATGACCGGCTGGCGCATCGGCTACTGTGCCGGCCCGCAGAAGCTCATCGCCGCCATGACCAATGTGCAGTCGCAGTCGACCTCGAACCCGACCTCGATCTCGCAGGTCGCCGCCGAAGCCGCGCTGAACGGCCCGCAGGAAGTGCTGGTGCCGATGGTCAAGGCGTTCAAGGAGCGCCATGACTATGTGGTGGCCACGCTCAACACCATCGAAGGCGTGTCTTGCTCGCCGGCCGATGGCGCGTTCTATGCGTTTGCCAATGTCGAGGGCGCGATCGCCAAGCTCGGCCTGAAGAGCGACCTGGAGTTCTCCGAATACCTGCTCAACACCGTCGGCGTCGCCGTGGTGCCGGGCTCGGCTTTCGGTCTCGACGGCCATATGCGCATCTCGTATGCGACCGCGCCGAAGGTGCTGGAAGATGCGCTGGGTCGTATTCGCAAGGCGATTGAGGGCTAAGCGTTCAGCGCGACGGATCAATCAAGATCTTGGCATGCTGCTCCGGGTTGGCCAGGTCCACAAATGCCTGCGCCACGCCATCCAGCCCCACCACGCCCGTAATCAGATGCTCGCCGCGCACCTTGCCGTCGGCGAGCAGATGCAGGGCATCGCGATACTCCAGCGGTGAATAGCCGAGCACGAAGCGCAGCTCGATTTCCTTGTTGATGGCCAGTGCCGGCTCAATCGCATCCTTCTCCATGCACACGCCCACCACCACGATGCGCGACATCACCGGCGCGCCATCGAGCAGATGATTGAGCAGCCCCGGCACGCCGACGCACTCGAAAATCACCGGTCTCTTCGGCCCCAGCCCAGCCAGTTCGGCCATGCGCCAGACATGCCACCACGGCCCTGGCAAACGACCCAGCTTTTCGCGCGTGGACACACCCATCTCCATGAGCTGCGCCAACCCGCCGATGTGGCCGTACTCCTTCCAGCTGGCAAACGGCGAGTTATCCGCCGGATTAATCACCACATCAGCGCCGCATTTCGCCGCCAGCGCACGCCGACCCACCGAATAATCACTGGCGACGACCGTGCGCACGCCATGCGCCTTGAGCATGCAGATCAGCGCCAGCCCGACCGGCCCGCAGCCAATCACCACCGCCACTTCGGACTTGCGGATGTCGCTACGCCGGTAGGCATGCAGTGCCACCGCCATCGGCTCGGTGAGCGCCGCCAGATCATCCGACAGCCCGTTGGGAATCGGCTCCATCAGCGCTTCCTGCACCACGATGCGCTCGGCGTAAGCACCCGGGCTGGTCGCCGACAAACCGATCATGTCGATGCGGTCATCGCGACGCAGCAGTGGCACGGCACAGACGCGCGTACCGGGCTTGAGCTTGCCCTGCGTGCGCGGGCCCAGGTCGAGAATTTCGCCGCAGAATTCGTGGCCGTACACCACGGCATCGGCCGTTTGCGGGAAATACGGATAGCCCACTCGCCGTGCCAGCGCCGACATGTGATCGCAGTGATGACGCAAATGCAGGTCTGACCCGCAGATGCCGCAACGCAGCACCTTCAGCAACACCTGCCCTTTTGTGAGCTGCGGCTCGGGCAACTCGGCAAGCGAGAGTTTTTCGTTCTGACAGATCACGGCCTTCATATGGCTCTCCTTGTTCTTGATTTTTCTGGCGAAGCAGATGCTCAGTCAGATCGCCCCACACGCCACTGCAGCGGCACCGGTGCCGGCTGACCCTGCGCCGTGACGCGCAGCGTGGTGCTACCGAACGATGGCCAGATCATGCTCGGCTCGCCCTTGTCGCCCACGCCCGGCTTGCTGTAGTCGCAGACGCCCTGCGGGAAAATCTTCTGCAGCTCGGCCAGCTGCGCGGCGGTCGGTGGGCTGGCATAGTCGCTGGCCGATACCGGCTTGAGCTGGCACTTGATGACATCGTCGGTCATCGGCATTCCGGCAACCATGCGCGGCGTGCTGGTGACGCGCAGAGCCGTCTGGCAGGGGCCAGTGTTGCTGGCGAAATCTTCCGGCACGGCCACGCGCAACGGCGCGCTCACAGGCTGCATCACGCCCGGCAAGATCGGCACAGCGAAGAAGCCCAGCGGCCCTTGCAGACCGGCCGGGAAGTCCAGGCGCCCACCGATGGTGCCAATCACGCAGCTGTCTTGCGCTTCCGTGGGCTTGGCGGCCTGGATGGCAGCGATGCGAGCAGCGCGATTATTGGCCGGCAGTGTTGCTTCGCTGGCGCGCAGCGCATCCAGCCACGCCGACATGACCGGGTAGGCATCGGGCTGCGTGACCACGCCGCGCCAGATCGCCTGCGTGGCTATCTGGCCACTGAATTTCTCCAGACGGGCACGAATCACGAAAGGGCGCACCGCTTCGTGAATGTTCAGCAGGGGAATGAGATCGAGATACGGTGCCACATCCAGCACCGGCGTCTCGGCGATGGCACCACGCCCCACGATGCCGCCTACGCGGTAAATGTGCGCGGCCAGCTCGGCCGGCATGCTGTGACGCTGGGCAATGAAGTCGCCATCGTCATCGAGGCCGCCGATGTTGGCATTGAGATCGGCAAATTCCTCGAAACTGATGGTGCCGGCGTTGAACGCCTTGAGACCATACTGAATGCCGACATTGTCCAGCGGCTGCTGCGCACGGCCTGAGGCATCGCGGCCGAGCAGGTTGACATTGCCTTCCTGAATCGAACAGCGCACGCCCTTGGGGTTCTTCAGCTTGTCGTAACGCTGGGCTTCAGGGATGCCGCCGGGGCAGTTGAACGGCTTCACATTGCCGAAGAAAGTGCTGTCCCAGCTCGCGCAGATGCTAGTGTCGCTGAGACCACCAGCGCCCTGCCCGGACGGATCACGCACGCCCGGCAAGTGGCCGTCTACCGCCGCACGCTTTAGGTCGTTCCAGTCCAGCGAGCTGTTTTTGTAGTAATTGATGAGCTGGCCGCAGTCGGTCACGGTCATGGCCGTGGTCAGGATGTCGGAGAAGGTCGCGCTCGGCATGGCGGCGTCGAGCAGGCCGGGGGCATTGTTGATGGCGTTGTACTGCTGCAGAGCCGCGCCTGAGCCGTTGGTGCCAACCATGAAGTCAATCGGGCCGTACTGCTCGATGACATGCTCACGCACCATGCTCGTGGTTTCCATGCTGACGAGCTGGTTGCAGTGGTTACCGAAGGCCGCCAGCGTGGAGTGCAGCACCACATCGCCCTGACCGAGGCGGTCGGTACCGCCGGCAAAGTTGATGAGAATGCTGTCCGTGGAAATTTCCGAGGGCACGCCGCCAAGCACAAAGGCAGGTGTGTTAACACCCTGGCGAAAGCCGACGCCGCAGGACTCGCCAAAGACCTGCAGCACGCGATGATTCCAGTTCGCGGCATCGAAGGGTTTGCCCTCGCCGCGCGCCGCCGGGTCATCAAGCACGGCAATACGAACGATGCCGCGATTGATCGTGGATGACTCCACGCGCACCACAAACGGCACGGCGCGACCATCGCTGAGCTGCGTCTGCGAGGTGTCTTGCGGGTAGGCAGCATAGGGGTCAGCGAGTTCATGGAAGCCCTGATCCAGCCGTGAGCGATAGAACCACTGGTAGGTCGTAACGACGGAGCAATTGGCATCGACCGGCTTGCCCAGACCGGCGTCTTCGGTCTGGCACACGAACGGTTTCTGATGCGGGCCGGACAGCACCGGGCCGGTGATCGGATAGTTGTGCAAGGTCAGCGTGGCGGAGCGATTGCCGGAAACGACTTCCAGCGCATTTTCGCTGGCATCGCCGGGTTTCAGGCCGGTGACGAGGCCCAGGTAATAGTCCTTGAAGCGACCCTCGGTAGCACGCTTGAAAGCGGCGGTCACATCCACGCCATTACGCGTCACGGTGAAGACCGCGCCCGTGGGCAGGCCGCGAATACCGATCAGAGCGTCATTGCCCGTGACAGCATCCGGCAGGCTGGACAGCGTGAGCAACTCGAACTGGCCCGGTGCCAGCGGCGTGGTCTTCAGCGTATGAAAGTCGGCGATGACTTCGTTGCCGGTTTGCCGGCCGGCGCTATCGCCACCGCCAAACAGGGATTTCACACCGTCGCCACAACCGCTCAACAGCAGCAGTGGCGAAGAAAAAGAATAAGGGCGCGAGAGTGCATGGCTGCTCCGGCACGGCGGGCAGGTTATGGTTATTTTGGTTCGCTTCAGGAGCGAGGCCACGCCGTGAGGGCTGGAGTGTGCTGTATTGGGTGGAAATCGTCCAGCAACGCCCTCCCCAGCCCGCTCGCGCGCTGCACGCGCTGGGTCATCGCCAGCTCCCAGATGCCTTCGCCGCTGGTCAGCAGCGTGAAGACTTTTTGCGCTCGGGTGATGCCGGTGTAGATCAGCTCGCGGGTGAGCACCGGGCTGCGCTGCGGCGGCAACAGCAGCGCGGTGTGCTCGAATTCGGAGCCCTGCGCCTTGTGCACGGTCATGGCGAAGACGGTAACCGCACCGTCGAGGCGACTGGGCAGCACCCACTGCAGGCTGGATGCGTCGCCGTCGCTGCTGCCGGGGCGCGGGAAGGCGACACGCAATACAGCAGCGGCGCCCGGCTTCTCTGGCGGCACATCTGGCGGCACAAACAGCGCGATGCCGATGTCGCCATTCATCAGGCCCAGCGCATAGTCGTTGCGGGTCATCATCACCGGGCGACCTTCGTACCAGCCACTGGCGGCAGTCAGCAATCCATCGCGCTGCAAGGCCTGGGCGATGCGCAGGTTCAGGGCATCGACGCCGGCTGGGCCGTTGTGCACGGCGCAGAGCAGGCGGAAGCGGTCGAAGGCGCGCAGCACGGCCTGCGCCCAAGTGTCGAGTGCGGCTTCAAGGAGTGCTGAAGGCGTGCTCTTGGCAGCGTTCGGGCCCAGAACCAGCGCCGGGCGCTGCGTCTGCAAGACCTGCAAATACTGGCGATAACCCGTCGCGGCGCGAGCAGCATCGCCAGTGAGCAGCCACTGCGTCTGCGCCGTTTCGCTGAGGGCCAGCGCTTGCGCATCGGGCAGGCTGCGCGCCAGCAGCGCTTGCGCGGCAATGACATCGCCCCGATTCACCGCTTGCGCGAGCTGGCCGATGCCGCTGTTGGGGCCAAAGCGCCGCGACTGGCGGAGCATGACGGTGTGTTGGGCAAGCGCATGCGTGGCGGCTGAGCCGGTTTGCAAACCGGCCTCCGTAAACGATTGCCCGGTGACGGCACTGAGCCAGGCCAGCGTGGCCGGGTCGTAAAAACCGCCATCGGCATCGCGACACAGCTCGCCGAGCACGGCGCCCGCCTCTACCGATGCCAGCTGATCCTTGTCGCCGAGCAGCACCAGTCGCGCCGATGGCGGCAGCGCGGCGAGCACGCTGTCCATGAGGTCGAGGTCGATCATGGAGGCTTCGTCAATCACCAGCACATCCAGGGCTAGCAAGTTGCCAGCGTGATGCCGGAAGTGGCGCGTGTCGGGCAGGCTGCCGAGCAGACGGTGCAGCGTGCTGACCTGGGTCGGGATGGCATCGCGCACGGCCGCTGTTACGGCGAGGTCGGCGCGCTGACGGCCGATGGATTCGGTGAGGCGCGCGGCAGCCTTGCCGGTGGGCGCGGCGAGCTTGATGCGCAAGGGCGCGCCGATCTGCAGCGCCTGCGTTTGCAGCAAGGCGAGCAGGCGCACGACGGTGGTGGTTTTGCCGGTGCCGGGGCCGCCGGTAATGATGCTGAAGCGGCTTCGGGCGGCGATGGCACAGGCGGCGCGCTGCCAGTCGGGCTGGCTGTTGTGAGCAGCAGTCGATGTCGCATCGGGCGCGTCGAAGAGCTGCTGCAGGCCGGTGCGGAGCGCGGCGTCGGTAGCATCAGCGCTCACCGGCTGCAAGCGCGCCCGGATCGCCGTCGCGACGCGCTGCTCGCTGTCGAAATATCTGCGCAGATACAGCCGCGTGTCCGCCAGCAGCAGGATGCTGGAATAGCGCGCGATCTGTGCGGCAAGCGCCGGCAACGAGGCCAGCAAGAACTGCTGAAAATCGTGCGTGCCCAGACTCTGTGCCAGCAATCGCTCGGGCAGGCACGCCTGATGCGCCGCTGTCAGGCGCACACGCTCTGGCGGTAAGGCCAGCGTGACGGCGGCATTGCGCAGCAAGGCTTGCAGATCAAGGCAGACATGGCCACGACCGACCTGATGACTGGCGAGCGCCGTCAGCAACAGCACGATGGCCGGCGCATCCGGCTGCTGGCGCAGCTGCCAGCGC
>CALEYY010000303.1 GCA_937928295.1 uncultured Moraxellaceae bacterium | reverse complement strand
TGCCGTCGCCGGCACGCTGCGTAGCATCGGCACTAGTCCGGGCCATAAACCTTGGTCGATGGCCATCGAGCGTCCTGATGGCAGTGGCGAAGCTGAGGTCAAACTGAAGGTTGCTATGGGGGTGGTATCCACCTCCGGTGCCTATCGCAACTATTTCGAGCGCGATGGCGTGCGCTACTCGCATACCATCGACCCGGCCACGGGTCGCCCCATCACCCATAAAGGTGTGTCGGTCACGGTGGTTTTTCCGAAGGGAGACGATGCTGCTCTCGCCGATGCCTGGGCCACGGCCTTCAATGTGCTAGGCCCGGATCGCGGCTTGGCACTGGCCACGCGCAAGGGCATGGCGGTGTGCTATCTGGAGATGAGCAGCTCAGGCTTGCGCCGGCGCATATCACCGGCCATGCGCCCGCTGCTGCCGTGATGCCGGGTCAGATGCTCAACCGGCCCAGCCAAATGTCGCGATACATCACGAAGTCGCCCAACAGGCTGTAGAGCGGGTGCTTGAAGGTGGCCGGACGATTCTTCTCGAAGCCGTAGTGACCGACCCAGGCAAAGCCGTAACCCGCCACCGGAATGGCCCAGAGCCAGGCCAGATGCCCCGTGCCCACCGCAGCCAGCACAATGCTGATGACCAGACTGGTGCCAATGAAGTGCAGGCGTCGGCAGGTACGATTGCTGTGCTCTTGCAGGTAATAAGGGTAGAACTCGCGAAAACTGGTAAAGCGTGAGCTGCTCATGGGCCGGCCTCTTGTCTTGATGGCTTATTAAAACTGCCTGCGTTGTACCCCAGCCCCGCCATCTTGCCAAGTCGTGAGCCATTTCGTCAGTGCGCTTGATAGCTCATGTCATTGCGCGCGCTGGCTTGTCGGGCCAAAGTCTGCCTCGCTCAAATGACTATCAAGTCATGACTACTCATTTACCTCAAGAGGACATTCCATCATGACGGAAGCCCTGATTTTTGACGCCGTGCGCACCCCGCGTGGCAAAGGCAAGAAAGATGGTTCGCTGCACACCGTGAAGCCGGTCGACCTCGTCGTCGGTCTCATGCATGCGCTGGAAGCGCGCAACGGCAGCGCCATCAAGCATCTCGTCGATGATGTGGTGCTCGGCTGCGTCGCTCCCGTTGGCGACCAGGGTGCCGACATCGCCAAGACGGCCGCGCTCAAGGCCCAGTGGCCGCACGAAACCGCCGGCGTCCAGCTCAACCGTTTCTGCGCCTCCGGCCTCGAAGCCGTGAACCTCGGCGCCATGAAGATCCGCTCCGGCTTCGAAGACCTGGTCGTGGTCGGTGGCGTCGAAAGCATGTCGCGTGTGCCCATGGGTTCCGATGGTGGCGCTTGGGCCATGGACCCGGAAACCAACCTGCAGACCGGCTTCGTGCCGCAGGGCATTGGTGCCGACCTGATCGCCACGCTGGAAGGCTTCAGCCGTACCGATGTTGATGCTTTCGCTGCCGAATCCAACCGCCGCGCCGCCCATGCCCGCAAGCAGGGCTGGTTTAAGGGCTCCGTGGTGCCGGTCACCGACCTCAATGGTCAGGTCGTGCTCGCCGAAGACGAGTTCATCAAGCCGGACTCCAGCGTCGAGAAGCTCGCCGGCCTGCAGCCATCCTTCGCCATGATGGGCGAGATGGGCGGCTTCAACGCCGTCGCGCTGCAGAAGTACCACTGGGTCGACAAGATCGACCATGTGCACACGGCTGCCAACTCGTCGGGCATCGTCGATGGCGCAGCACTCATGCTCATCGGCAACGAAGCCACTGGCAAAAAGCTCGGCCTGAAAGCCCGCGCCCGCATCATCGCCACCGCCGTCAGCGGCGCTGATCCGACCATCATGCTCACCGGCCCGGCCCCGGCTGCCCGCAAGGCACTGGCGAAAGCCGGCCTCACCGTGGATGACATTGATCTCTGGGAAATCAACGAAGCCTTCGCGGCCGTTGCCATGCGCTTCATGAAAGACATGGGCATCTCCCACGACATCACCAATGTCAACGGCGGCTCCATCGCCATGGGCCATCCGCTCGGCGCCACCGGCTGCATGATCGTGCAGATCGCGTTGGACGAGCTGGAGCGTCGCGGCCTCAAGCGCGCCCTCTGCACGCTCTGCGTCGGCGGCGGCATGGGCATCGCCACCATCATTGAACGCGTCTGAGCGCGGCTTTCCGCACTCGACCAAGATCATCGGATTAGAGAGATAAAGACATGAGCCAAAGTGCCATTCGCTGGGAAAAAGACGCTGACAACATCGTCACCCTGACCCTGGACGACCCCAACCAGTCGGCCAACACCATGAACGAGCTGTATCGCCAGTCGATGGGCGAGGCTGTTGCCCGCCTGCACGCCGAAAAGGCTGACATCGCTGGTGTTATCGTGACCTCCGCGAAGAAAACCTTCTTCGCCGGCGGCGACCTGCGCCTGCTGATCCAGGCCACGCCGGAATATGCCGATGCCATGAAGGCCGAACTGATCGAAATCAACGGTCAGCTGCGCAAGCTGGAAACGCTGGGCAAGCCGGTTGTTGCTGCCATGAACGGCACCGCCCTCGGCGGCGGTCTGGAAATCGCCCTGGCGACGCATCACCGCATCGCCATTGGCGGCACCAAGGCCGAGTTCGGTCTGCCGGAAGTCTCGCTCGGCCTGCTGCCGGGCGGCGGCGGTCTGACCCGCGTCACGCGCATGCTCGGCATCCAGAATGCCCTGATGAATGTGCTCATGCAGGGTCAGCGCATGAAGGCCGAGAAGGCGCAGTCCACCGGCCTGATCGACGCACTGGCGACCGACACAGCCGACATGCTGGCCAAGGCTCGCGCCTGGATCAAGGCCAACCCGTCGGCGCAGCAGCCTTGGGACAAGTCTGGCTACAAGATGCCGGGCGGCACGCCGTCCACGCCATCGCTGGCGATGAATCTGCCGGCGTTCCCGGCCAACCTGCGCAAGCAGACCAAGAACGCCAACTATCCTGCCCCGAAAGCCATCATGGCGTCGGTGGTTGAGGGCGCGCAGGTCGATTTCGACAACGCACTGAAGATCGAGCACCGCTACTTCGTGCATCTGGCCTGCGGCAAGCAAGCCAAGAACCAGATCAAGGCCTTCTTCTTCGATCTGCAGAAGATCAACGGCGGCGGTTCGCGTCCGAGCAAGGAAACCTATCCGGTCTGGAAGGCCACTAAGGTCGGCATCCTCGGCGCAGGCATGATGGGCCAGGGCATTGCCTATGTGGCAGCAACCGTCGGCATTCAGGTTGTGCTGCTCGACCAGACCGTGGAAGCCGCTGAAAAGGGCAAAGCCTACACCAAGGGTCTGCTCGACAAGCGCGTCAGCAAGGGCCGCATGACTGCGGACAAGGCTGCCGAGACGCTGGCGCTGATCCAGACCACCGACAGCCACACTGACCTCAAGGGCTGCGACATGGTCATCGAAGCCGTGTTCGAAGACCGCGCCATCAAGGCCAAGGCGACCGAACTGGCCGAAGCTAATGCGCTGCCGGGCGTGCTGATGTGCTCGAACACCTCGACGCTGCCGATCACCGGGCTCGCCAAGGCCTCTTCGAAGCCGGAGAACTACATCGGTCTGCACTTCTTCTCGCCGGTCGACAAGATGCCGTTGGTCGAGATCATCCGTGGCGAACAGACTTCGGATGCTGCACTCGCCAAGGCTTTCGACTTCGTGCTGCAGATTCGCAAGACGCCGATCGTGGTCAATGACTCGCGTGGCTTCTTCACCTCGCGCGTATTCGGCACCTTCATCATGGAAGGCATCGCCATGTTGGGCGAGGGCTACCACCCGCAGACCATCGAGCAGGCTGCTGCTCAGGCCGGCATGCCGGTCGGTCCGCTGGCCGTGACCGACGAAGTCAGTCTCGACCTCGGCCGCAAGGTACGCTTGCAGACCATCAAGGATCTGGCGGAAGAGGGCAAGACGCTGCCGGCGCATCCGGCTGACGCCATCAACGATCGCATGATGGATGAGTTCGGTCGCAACGGTAAGAAGGCCGGAAAGGGCTTCTACGACTATCCGGAAGGTGGCAAGAAAGTGATCTGGCCGGGTCTGGTGCAGCACTTCACCAAGGCCGACAAGATCGCCGCCAGCGAAGCCGAATTCGCCGAACTCCAGGAGCGTCTGCTCTATCGCCAGTCCATCGAATCCGCGCGTTGCTACGAAGAAGGCGTGCTGACCTCGGTCGCCGATGCCAACATCGGCTCCATCTTCGGTATCGGCATGGCCCCGTGGACAGGCGGTGTGCTGCAGTACATCAATTACATCGGCGTTGCCGCCTTCGTGAAGCGCGCTGATGAGCTGGCCGCTGCCCACGGCGACCGTTTCACGCCGCCGCAATTGCTGCGTGACATGGCTGCAGCGGGCAAGACCTTCGAGTAAAGCTTTCGAGTAAAGCCTGCCTGTGACATGAAAAAGCCCGGACTCTGTTCCGGGCTTTTTCATTGCTGCGCGAGTTCCGCTAAACTGCCTTTTTGTCCCCGAGCCTATTGCCGATGCTCTGCCGCCCTGGCTGCGCTGCCTGCTGCATCGCCCCCTCCATATCCTCGCCCATACCCGGCATGCCAGACGGCAAGCCCGCCGGCGTGCGTTGCATTCAGCTCAATGCGGAAGGTCTGTGCCAGATTTTCGGTCATCCCTCACGCCCGGCGGTCTGCGTCAGCCTGAGCGCTGCCGAAGAAATGTGCGGTGATTCGTCGGCGGCCGCGATTCGCTGGCTGGATGCCTTGGAAAGCGCCACACGCCCGGCCAAACTCTGAGGTATAGTGTGGCATTCCGTAAGCAACGAGACAGTGGGTAATGACGGCTTCCGACCAGGACATCCTGGCTGCAGCGATGAATCGAACGGCCAATAAAGACGCCCTCGAATACACCATCGACGAATTGGCGCAAGCGGCGCAGATGACCGTGCGCAATGTGCGCGCCTATCAAGACAAGGGCTTGATTCCACCGCCGGAAATTCGCGGCCGCACCGGCATTTACTCGTCGGCACATCTGGCTCGCCTGCGGGTAATCGGGCCGCTGCTTTCTCGTGGCTACAGCCTAGGCAATATCGCCGAGCTCATTGAGTCTTGGGAAAAAGGCCACGACCTGCGCCAGTTGCTGGGTCTGGAGCAGGCACTGACCACGCCGTGGTCTGAAGATGTGCCGGCCTACTACGAACTGTCCGAAATCATGACGCTGTTCGGTCGCCAGATGACCCCCGAATCATTGGCGCGCGCCGTCCAGCTGAACCTGATTCAAGTCGATGGTCCGCGCTTTCGTGTACCGAGCCCGCGTTTGTTCAATGCTGGCCTGGAGCTGATGAAGCTGGGTGTGCCGATTGTCTCTTTATTTGAGTTGTTGGGGGGTATGCGCGCCAATGTTGAGGCGGTAGCCAATAGCTTGGTGCAGCTGATTGTGAGGCATGTCTTTGAGCCGCTCGGCCCGCAAATTCCCAGTGCCGAACAAGTGCCGAAAATGGCCGAGGTCGTCTGGCGCTTGCGCCCGCTGGCAGACATGGCAGTGGCAGCAGAAGTGGCAATGGCCATGGAAAAAGCCATTCAGCGTCACTTGGGTGAGCGCATGGATGCTATTTTTGGCGACTTGCGTGATCGCAAAGAGTGACACCATTTTGTCGGTTTTTTTGTTGGTTTATTGAAACAGGCTGTTTATCCAATGGCACTTTCCGGTAATCTCGACACACGTTTAAAATTGTTTTTTCGCTTAGCTCTGTTTTGAGGATTGCATATGCGCACATCACGTTTTTTCCTGTCCCCAGCCGCATCGGCGGTCAAGTCGGTTCTTCTGGCTTCTGTGATGACAGGTGTTGCCTTCGCGGCCCATGCCGAGACTCCCGTAGAAACCGGCAGCAGCTATGATAATTATGTGAACTTTGGTGCGTTCTACTTGGATGCAGATAAAGGGCGTGGTGCTGATGGCACCAGCATTGGCTACAACGCCGGTGTCGGCCATCGACTCAATACCAATCTCTGGGTTGAAGGTCAGTTCTTCGGTGACACCATTGAGACTGGCAAATCAGGCACTGATAACTACCAGACGGGTGGTGGTGTTGACTTCCACTACGCCTTTGGGCAGCGCTCTGAGTTCACGCCATTTCTGATTGTTGGTGGTGGCGGTGTTTATAATGATATCGCTGGTACGGCTAATGATGAGTTGACACCTTATTTGAACGTTGGCCTTGGCTTTACCAAATCCATTCTAGGCTTCGACAATCTGCGTCTGCGCGGTGAAGTCCGTGCCATTTATGATGACTTCAAGGAAGGTCAGACTGACTTTCGCGTAGGTCTGGGTCTGGAAATGGGCTTGGGTAGTGCTCCGGTGAAAGAGCCTGAAGTTATTGTTCGTGAAGTTCCGGTTGAGAAAATTGTCATTCAGGAAGTCCCGGTTGAGCGTATTGTCATCAAGGAAGTTCCGGCTCCCGTTGCTGAAGTGGTTCCGGTTAGTGTGGATGATGACGGTGACGGCGTAGTCAATGAGCGTGACAAGTGCCCGAACACGCTTAAGGGTGCTCGTGTTGATGGCAATGGCTGTGTTATTGAGCAGACTTTGACCATTCGAGACATCACTTTCGAAACCGACTCGGCTCGTCTGACCGCCAACGCTCAGCGTCTAATGGAGAATGTAGTGTCTTTCCTGCGTTCTGACCCTAGCGCCCGTATCAGCATTTCCGGTCACACTGACAGCGTTGCTAGCGATGCTTACAACCTGAAGCTCTCACGTAGCCGTGCCACCGAAGTCCGTGATTATTTGATTGGCTACGGTATTGATGGTTCGCGTCTGGATGCTGCCGGTTATGGCGAGTCCCGCCCGGTTGCGTCCAATGACAGCGCAGAAGGTCGCGAGTTGAACCGTCGCGTCGAGTTCCGCATCCAGAAGTAATCTCGCTTCCGTGACATGAAAAGGGCCTTTCGAGGCCCTTTTTCATTTCTGCCGTCGGACGCGCTATGCTTGTCCGACTTTTGCAGGCTATCCCCACAGGTTGTGTATTTATGGATGCGGTGGTGCGTCAACAACGCGGCGAAGTGCGCCGAGATGCCATTTTGCGGGCCACATGGGATGTCATGTTGCGCGATGGTGTGCGTGGCGTTCGGCATCGCGCAGTAGCTGCTGCTGCCGGTGTGCCCTTGTCGTCAACGACCTATTATTTCAAGGATATTCAAGACTTGCTGGTGCAAAGCTTCGAGCTTTTTGCTGAAGAGTCGATTGAGAATTTTGCCGTACCGTTCTGGCGTCAAGCCGAGCAGCAGCGGCTCGATTTTATTGCACAGGCATCGATGGATCCGAGTGCAGTGCCAACGCCGGCGATTGCGCCAAGCAGCGCGCTTTTGCTGGATGTTGCAGCGCAGTATATTGAAGAGCGCCTGAGCAAGCATCGTGAGCAAGTCGTGCTTGAGTACGCTTTCTGGTATGCCGCCATTCACGAGCCACGCTTGCAGGCGGCCGTGCGATTGGTCATACGGCGCTGGATCAGCTTAATGCAGCCTTGGTTGAATTTGTTGCCGGTGACGCAGCCTGAGCAGGCCGCCCGCTCCATGCTGGCCACGCTGCGGCGCATTGAATACGAAGGTTTGATTGGTGGCAGCGCGACAGAGTCACCGACCTGGATTAGCGATGCACTGGCGTATCAATTGAAAGGGTTGTGGTGAGAACAGTCTATGGCCATCAAGTTGCATCCTGACTGGCTCGCCTTGCTGGGCGAGGAGTTTGACCAGCCCTATATGCAAACATTGAAAGCTACTCTGGCGGCCGAGCGCGCCCAGGGTGTGCTGCAATACCCGCCGCCAGGCGAGTGGTTTGCTGCGCTCGATCACACGCCACCGACGGCCGTGCGCGTGGTGGTGCTGGGGCAAGACCCCTATCACGGCCCGGATCAGGCTCATGGTCTGAGCTTTTCCGTGCGACGCGGGCAGCGGCCACCGCCTTCCTTGCAGAATATCTTTCGTGAGCTGGCGACCGACCTTGGCCTGCCCAGGCCGCCTCATGGCGAGCTGACGGCATGGGCCGATCAAGGCGTACTGCTGCTCAACAGCGTGCTCACGGTGCGTGCCGGTGAAGCAGCTTCGCATCAGGGACTGGGCTGGGAGCGCTTTACCGATGCCGTGGTGGAGCGGCTCAATGCCAGCCCGCAGCGCATGGTGTTCATGCTCTGGGGCGGCTATGCGCAGAAGAAAGGCCGGCTTCTTGATCGTCGGCGTCATCTGGTACTGACCGCTGCGCATCCCTCACCGCTGGCGGCCAATCGCGGCGGCTGGTTCGGCTGCCGACATTTTTCCCAGGCCAATGCCTGGCTGCTGGAACAGGGCCATGCCGTCATTGACTGGTCACTGCCCGATTAAAGGCCCGATTAAGGAATTGTCTTGATGCAAATGGTTACACCCCCCGTTCATGTTGAATTATTGCCGACGGCGTGCGGCCGTTTTATTGCTCTGGCCACGCTGGACGCCGAGCGCAGCCTGAACTCACTGACGCTGGCCATGGTCGATGCCTTGTTGCCACAGCTGGCGAGCTGGGCGGATGACGATCAGGTGGTTGCAGTGCTGCTACGGGGTCGTGGCGAGCGCGCTTTCTGTGCCGGTGGCGATGTGCGTGCGCTGACCGCTTTTGCGCGCACGGGCGAGGGCGATGCCGGCTATCCGGCACATTTCTTTGCTCGTGAATATCGACTGGATTACGCCATCCGCGAGTTCCCCAAGCCGCTGCTGGTCTGGGGCACGGGTGTGGTCATGGGCGGCGGCATGGGGCTGTTGCTGGGTGCGAGCTTTCGTGTGGCCACTGAAACCACGCGCATGGCGATGCCGGAAATTACCATCGGCCTGTATCCGGATGTGGGTGGCAGCTATTTCCTGTCGCGCCTGCCAGGGCGAGTGGGCTTGTTCATGGGGCTGACGGCCTGCCAGTTTGGTGCCTCGGATGCTTTGGCGCTGGGCCTGGCCAGTCATGTTGCCGCCTCGGAGTCGTGGCCGCTGCTGCTGAGTCAGCTGCAGGCGCAGCGCTGGCCTGTCGCGGCATCGGCGCAAGTCGAGTTGGTTGAGCAGGTTTTGCAGCAGCTGCCCAAGCCTGAGCTTGCTGTGGGGCCATTGCAGGAGCATGCGCAACAAATTGCCGAGCTGACCCGTCACGACAGCCTGAGTGCGCTGGATCAGGCCTGGAGCGCGACCATGCCGGAAGCGCCTTGGCTGGCCAAGGCTGTGCAGGCGTATCGCGCTGGCTCGCCGACCAGTGCTGCCATCATCTGGAAGCAGTGGCATGAGTCAGCTGCGCTGACGCTGGCGGAGGTGTTCAGAATCGAGTGGACGCTGTCGAGCCAGTGCGCGCTGCACCCCGATTTCCCGGAAGGTGTGCGTGCCTTACTGATCGACAAGGACATGGCTCCGCGCTGGCAGCCAGCCCGTCTGGCAGAGGTCAGCGCTGATTGGGTTGCCGGGCACTACGCCATCCCGGACGGGATGACGCAGCCGCTGGCGGATCTGGAGCAGTGCTTCAGCGCTGAAACAGCAGGCGTGTAAGCGGGAGCAGGCCGGTGGCGCTTTGCAGTTGCGTGGCGGTGCTGTCACGCTTGCTTTGCGCCAGCACCAAGGTGTGCTCGGAATTACCCCAGGCGGCGCGAATGACTTCGCCGACTCGGCTGCCGTCAGCATCGAGCAGGGCATCGCCAGCTTTGATCTCGACATCGGCCGAGTCCGTTTGCCAGGCACTCAGCTCGGTTTTGAGCTGGCCTCTGAAATACAGGCGAGCCACGATTTCCTGACCCAGATAGCAACCCTTCTGGTAGCTGACGCCGTGGAGCGCGTGATAGTCCATTTCCTGTGGCTGAAACAGCTCGGTCTCGGTGATATCCAGCGTCCACTCGCCAGCCGCAATGGCGGCGGCATCCCAGCATTGCTGTGCGGCGTCAGCCACGACCTGTGTATCGGCAATCAGGGGTGATGCCTCGGTCGAGCTGAGGAGCAGGCCACGCGCCACACCCGGCAAGCGGATGTGCAAGGGCAGGCTGGCGGCATGATTGAGCGCGCCCTGACCGAGCAGGCCCTGAATGCGTAGCGGGAGCTCTTGCAGGCTGATTTTCGAGAACACGCCATACTTGCCCAGGCGCGCCCGCGCCGGCTCGAACTGAGCCGCTGGCAGCAGCAGCACATAGCCATCCGGCCAAGCCAGCAGGCGGCCGCTGATTTGTACGCGCCCTTTCAGGTTGAGCAGGCAGCCCAAGCGCGATTGCTCTTGGTTCGCTTGCTCTTCACTTGCTTGCTCTTCACTTGTTTGTTGCGCGGGCATGACCTCGCGCATGTCGGTAGTGAACTGGCCCTGCAGGAAAGTCTGTGCGTCGGGGCCGGTGATGGCCAGCGCGCGCCACGGCAGCGTCAGCACCACATCATCCTGTGCCTGAAAAGTGGCGATGGCGGTCAGCGCGTCCGAGGTAAAGGTCAGCTTGACCCCCTCGATCTCGAACAGGCGCTGGTACTGCTTGACCAGCGCATTCTTCGGCTCGGTCAGGATCGTGACAAGGGCCGCCTCATCCAGATCGGTCAGTGTGGCGATGACGGGAAGGCGGCCGACGAATTCGGGGATCAGGCCGAATTTGAGCAGGTCTTCGGGCTCGGCCTTCTGCAGCAGTTCGCCCACCCGGCGCTTGTCCGGATCGGCGACATGCGCGCCGAAGCCGATCGAGCGCTTCTGCAGGCGGTCGGCGATGATCTTGTCGAGCCCGGCGAAAGCGCCGCCGCAGATGAACAGGATGTTGGTGGTATCCACCTGCACGAATTCCTGGTTCGGGTGCTTGCGGCCGCCCTGCGGGGGCACCGAAGCCGTGGTGCCCTCGATCAGCTTGAGCAGCGCCTGCTGCACGCCCTCGCCCGACACGTCGCGGGTGATCGACGGGTTGTCCGACTTGCGCGAGATCTTGTCGATTTCGTCGATGTAGACGATGCCGCGCTGCGCC
>CALEYY010000302.1 GCA_937928295.1 uncultured Moraxellaceae bacterium | reverse complement strand
CGCCGCATGGGTCAAGCCAGCGAGCTGGCCCACCTGGTGCGCTCCATCGTCGAGAACCCCTATATCAACGCCACCTGTCTGCACATTGATGCCGGCGCACGCATGAGCGCGCGCTGAACGAAATCAACAACACACCGAGACCAACACCATGAATTTCCTCCCCACCGAAGAACAGCGCATGGCCGTGGAAGGCTTCACTCGCTTCCTGGAGACCGAACTGCGTCCGATTGTCGAACGCTACCAGCCCGACAAGCTGATCGAAAAAGAGCTGATGCTGGAGATATTTCAAAAGATGCTGCCCTACGGCATGGGCGGCAACGGCATCATTGCCGAGGAATATGGCGGCATGGGCATGCCCTGGCTGACCTATGCACTGATGTACGAGCAGCTCGCGCGCATTTCCGGCGACGTGGCCATCTCGCTGCTGATCCAGCAGCTCGGCGCTTACTCGCTACAGGTGTGCACCAACACCGCCATGCGCGAAAAATACCTGCCGCGCATGGTCCGCGCCGAAATCATTGCCTGCAGCGGCATCAGTGAGCCCGGGGTCGGATCCAACGTGGCTGAAGTCACCTGCCGCGCCCAACGCGATGGTGACCACTACATTGTCACCGGTGAAAAAACCTGGATCTCCAACGGCCACTACTCCGACTTTTGCATGGTCATCGTGCGCACCTCACAAGAAGGTTCGGGCGCCATCTCGATGATCCTGGTGGACCGCGCCGAACACGGCTACGAAAGCCGCAACATCGACAAGCTGGGGCTCAACAGCACGTCAACCGCACAACTGTTCTTCGACGGCGCGCGCGTACCGGCCGAGAACATGATGATTGAACCCGGCACCGGTCTGAAGAACACCATGGTGCTGTTCGAGAAGGCGCGTCCCATGGTCGGCATGACTTCGATCGGTATCGCCCAGGCGGCACTCGACAAGGCGGTGGCCTATTCGAAGGAACGCCGCCAGCATGGCAAGCCGATCGGTGGTCATCAATTGATCCAGGGCATGCTGGCCGAGGCGGCCACCGAACTCGACGCCGCGCGATTGCTGGTCTACCGCGCCTTCAACCTGATCGACCACGGCGTGCGCAGCGAGGTGCAAAGCGCCATGGCCAAGTGGTACGCCACCGAGATGGCGGTCAACGTCACGTCGAAGGCATTGCAGATTCACGGTGGCAACGGTATCACCAAGGACTTCGGGGTTGAACTGCTGTTCAGAAACGCCCGCATGATGCCGATTCCCGACGGCACCACCGAAATCCAGAAACTCATCATTGGCCGCGCCCTGACCGGTATCAACGCCTTCTCCTGACCCATGACTTCCAACTCCTCCATTAGCCCGTCCAGCGAGGCTTCGGTTCTGCAGGCGCGTGACATCACCTTGCGCTTTGGCGGTGTCACCGCGCTGGCCGAGGTCGCCATCGACGTGCGTGACAACGAGCTGCTGGCCATCATCGGCCCCAACGGCGCGGGCAAGAGCTCGCTAATGAACGTGCTGAGCGGCTTTTACCAGCCGCAAAAAGGCAGCGTGCACTACCGTGGTCAAGACATCAAAGGCCGCGCGGTGCATGAAATCGCGCGCGACGGCGTGGTGCGCACTTTTCAGGGCACCCATTTGTTCTCCAACATGAGCGTGATCGACAACATCCTGGTCGGCCGCTACAGCCAGATGCGATCAAATCTGGCGCAGGCATTTCTCTACTTTCCCTGGACCCAGCGTGAAGAAACCCTGCACCGGGAAGCGGTCGAGGAAATCATCGACTTCCTTGAAATTGAAAACATCCGCCACCAGCCGGTAGGCGCACTCGGCTACGGTCTTCGCAAGCGCGTTGACCTGGGCCGTGCGTTGGCGATGGAACCCAAGGTGCTGCTAATGGATGAACCGATGGCCGGTATGAACACCGAAGAAAAAGAAGACCTGGCCCGCTTCATCATCGATGTGCGCGAGGCCAAGCGCATCCCAGTGGTGCTGGTGGAGCACGACATGGGGGTGGTCATGGATCTGGCTGACCGCGTGGCGGTGCTCGACTTCGGCCGCAAGATCGCCGACGGCACGCCGGCACAGGTGCAGGCCGACCCGGCCGTGATCCAGGCCTACCTGGGAGCTGCGGCATGAACGCGACCCACCCCACCCCGGTATCCGTACCGACCCTGCCACAGAAGTTGCTCGCCCATGCCCAGGAACATCCGCTGCGGCTGGCGCAGCGCGTCAAGCGCAAAGGCGTGTGGCGCTGCTATACGTGGGCCGACGTGTTTGACCGCACGCGCAGCATAGCGCTGGGCGCGGCGGCGCTGGGCCTGCAACGCGGCGAAACCGCGATCGTGATCGGCGAGAACGAACCCGAGCATTACTGGGCGCTGTTCGCGGCCCAGTCACTGGGCGCCAAAACCGTGTCGGTCTACCCTGACGCCACCGTCGACGAACTGCATTACCTGTGCGAGGATTCAAAGGCCCGTTTCATCTTCGCGCAGGATCAGGAGCAGGTTGACAAGGCGCTCGCGCTGCTGGAGCCGCTGCCTGATATCCAGGGCATCGCCTACTGGGACAACTCGGGCATGTGGTCGTACCGGCATCCGCTGCTGCAATCCTTTGATGACCTGACCGCTGAAGGTCGGCGTCAGCACGAGAAGCACCCGCTGCGTTTCGAACGTGAAGTCAACGCCGGCCAGGCGGACGATCTGGCGCTACTGACCTACACCTCCGGCACCACCAGCAAGCCCAAGGGCGTGATGATCAGCCACCGCTGGCTGATGGACAACGCGCTGCGCATGAAGAGCGCGTTGCCGCTGCAAGACGGCATGGAATACATGTCCTACACCCCGCTGGCCTGGATCACCGAGCA
This sequence comes from uncultured Moraxellaceae bacterium, assembly GCA_937928295.1. GTDB lineage: Bacteria > Pseudomonadota > Gammaproteobacteria > Pseudomonadales > Moraxellaceae > Perlucidibaca. The sequence continues at coordinate 609 of CALEYY010000302.1, read as the reverse complement.
GTTGCTGGGCGTGACCCTCGGTCTGATCACACCTCTGGTGGTCAGCTTCCCCGAAGGCCCCGACCAGGTCTTACCCAATCTGCGCGAGCTCGCACCGCACATCGTGCTGTTCGGCCCGCGCCAGTGGGAGAACATCGCCGCCACCATCGAGGCGCGCATGCTCGCCGCGAGCTGGCTGGCGCGCGGCATCTACCGCTGGGGCATACGCATCGGCCACGACGTACATGTGGCGCGGCTCGAAGGGCGCACGGCACCTTGGCTGTCGCGCCTGCTGCTGCCGCTGGCCGAAGCGCTGGCGCTGCAGCCGGTGCGCGACCAGTTTGGCTTTATTCGCAGCAATGTCGCGGTTTCAGGCGGCACCGCCATGGCACCCGACGTGTTTCGTTTATTCCACGCCATGGGCGTGCCACTGCGCAACATTTACGGCTGCTCCGAATTCGGCCTGATTGCCGGCCACCGCGGCGAGCGCTACGACCTCGAAACCGTAGGCCCGCTGCTGGATGTGGACCCGGCCTTCGGCGCGCCGCTGGAATCGCGCATCGAGGACAACGGCGAGCTGCTGCTGCGCGGCGGCACCGGCTTTCTCGGCTACTGGGGCAAGCCCGACAA
>CALEYY010000301.1 GCA_937928295.1 uncultured Moraxellaceae bacterium | reverse complement strand
ACGGGCACTTACGCGATCCCTGCGGCTTAGCTACACTCACGGCATTCGCGGCCCGATGCTCAGGGCCGCCATCGCCGGAGACTTATCCTTGTCAAAGCCTCTCGCCTATCACCAGCTTTACCGCGCCACGCCGCTGAAGAACCTGCCGTTTCGCCATACCCGCCGCCTGAAGCCCATGACCGACTTTCTCGGTCAGGAACGCGCGCGCGAGTCGGTTGAGATGGCCGTGGCCATGCCGCACGACGGCTACAACCTGTTTGCCATCGGCAATAACGGGCTGGGCAAGCGCACCATGATCCGGCGCTATCTGGAGTCGGTGGCGCACAAGCGCGAGGCGCCGTCGGACTGGATTTATGTGAACAACTTCCAGGACCCGCGCTATCCGCAGGCGATTGAGCTGCCGGCGGGCGTGGGCTCGGTGTTCAAGCAGGATGTGCACAAGCTTTGGCGCAAGCTGTCGGATCGCATTCTCAGTGCTTTCGAGAGCGACCGTTATCAGGACCGCCGCGAAAGCCTGAAGGGCGAGCTCAGCCGCGTCCAGCAGGATGCCTTGTCGCAGCTGGCCGTCATTGGCGAGAAGCAGGGTGTGAAGCTGGTGCTGCGCACGCCTGGCGGCTACGGTTTTTCGCCGATGTCTGAAGGCGGTGAGGTGCTTAGCGTCGAGGCTTTTAACAAATTGCCGGCGCAGCAGCAGGAAAAAGCCAAGCTGGCCATGGTCGATATGGAAAACCGCCTGCGCAAGGTCGCGCGCAAGCTCGATCAGATCGAGGATCGCAATCGCGATCAGGTCGACAAGCTCAACGAGGAAGTGGCGCTGGCGGTGATTGATCCCTTGCTTGCCAAGCTGCTCGACAAGCACGCGCCGCACGCCAGCCTAGTGCGCTATTTAAAAGCCTATCGCAGCGATCTGCTTGATCATCTGGAGCTGGTGCTCAATGCCGGCGACAACCAGGACGCCACGGTGTCGGTCGGGCAGGTCGGCGAGCAGCTGCCGCCGGTGCGCTATCAGGTCAATGCCCTGATCAGCCGCGACCCGAAGCAGGGCGCGCCGGTGATCTTTGAAGACTTGCCGACGCACTACAACCTGCTCGGTCATGTCGAGCAGGTCACTTATATGGGCACGGTGGCCACCGATTTCACGCTGATCCGGCCGGGCGCGCTGCATCGTGCCAATGGCGGTTTTCTGCTGATTGAGGCCGAGCAGGTGCTGGAGCATCCCTACGCATGGCAGAGCCTGAAGCGGGCGCTGCGGGCTAAGTCGCTGAAGCTGTCGTCGCTGGAGCAGATGCTGACGCTGACCGGCACGGTGTCGCTGGAGCCGGATGCGATTCCGCTGCACCTGAAGCTGATTCTGCTCGGTGACCGCGAGACCTTCTATCTATTGCAGGAGTTCGACCCCGAGCTGGAAACCGTGTTCAAGATGCGCGCCGACTTTGAGTCGGATATGCCGCGCAACGCCGAGAACGAGCTGCTCTATGCCCACTTCCTGGGCGATATTGCCAACCGTGAAGGCCTGCGTGCGCTGGATCGCGGCGGTGTGGCTCGCCTCATCGAGGAAAGTGCGCGCGTGGCCGACGATCAGGATGTGCTGTCGCTGCATGCACGGGGCGTGGCGGATTTGCTGCGCGAGTCGAATTACTGGGCGGAGCAGGAACAGGCGGAGTTCATCGCCACGGGCCATATTGCGCAAGCCTTGCAGGGCCGCGAGCGGCGTCATGACCGCATTCGCCGGCTTTATTTGGAAGACATCGGCAAGGGTAACCAGCTCTTTACCTGTGCCGGCGAAGTCGTTGGCCAGGTCAACGGCCTGACCGTGGTCAGCTATGGCGATGCCAGCTTCGGCCTGCCGTCGCGCATCTCGGTGACGGCGCATTACGGCAACGGCGAAATCATCGACATCGAGCGCGATGTCGAGCTCGGTGGCGCGATTCACTCCAAGGGCGTGCTGATTCTCACCAGCTATCTGAAGGCGCGTTTCGGCGCCGAGCATCCGCTGCGCTTCGCGGCCAACATCGCCTTCGAGCAATCGTATTCGGGCGTGGATGGCGACAGCGCCTCGCTCGGCGAGCTTTGCGGCCTGCTCTCGGCCATCGGCAAGCTGCCGGTGAAGCAGCAGTTCGGCATCACCGGCTCGGTCAACCAGTTTGGCGAGGTGCAGCCGATTGGCGGCGTCAACGAGAAGATCGAGGGCTTTTTTGCCGCCTGCCAGCTCAAGGGGCTGACCGGTGATCAGGCCGTGATCATCCCGGTGCAGAACATTCGCCACCTGATGCTGCGTGACGATGTGCTGGCGGCGATCAAGGCCGGGCAGTTCCGCATCTACGCGATCAGTCGTGTGGAAGAGGCGATCGAGCTGCTGCTGGGCAAGAGCGCCGGGGCCATGGATGCCGAGGGTAATTACTCGGAAGGCTCCGTGTTTGCTGCCGTGGCCGAACGGTTTGCGGTCTGGCATGACGCGGAAAAAGACGACGATGACGAGGACGAAAAGCCGGCGGCTGGCGCGCCTGCGGCGGTGGCAGCCAAGCCAGCGGCCACGGTTTCGGGGCGAAAAACGCGTCTTTGACCTGACTCTGTAGTCACAAAAAGGCGGCGCAAATGACGCGCCGCCTTCGCAAAACCCCTGCCAAAAAAGCGCGGGATGCGTACACTCGGCCAACCCGCTTTCGTGCTGCCTGGTCGTTTGGCCGCAGCGGCGTGTGCATTCATTCGAACTCATTCGAAAAAACGGAGATCACTGCATGATTTATTCGGGATCGGCCATCAGCGTGCAAGCGCTGGACAATGGCATCGCGGAACTCAAATTCGATCTCGCTGGCGAGTCCGTCAACAAGTTCAACGCCGTCACGGTGAACGAACTTGCTGCCGCCACGCAAGCGATCAAGGCTGACAGCAGCATCAAGGGCGTTGTCGTCACTTCCGGCAAGGGCGTGTTCATCGTCGGCGCCGACATCACCGAATTCGGTTCGCTGTTCGCCAATGGCGAAGCCGGCGTCGTCGAGTGGACGGCCAAGGCCGCATCCGTGTTCAGCGCCTTTGAAGACCTGACCGTGCCGTCCGTGGTCGCCATCAACGGCATCGCCCTCGGTGGCGGTTTCGAAATGTGCCTGTCCTGCGATTACCGCGTGATGTCCACTGCAGCCAAGGTCGGTCTGCCGGAAGTGAAGCTGGGCCTGTTCCCCGGCTTCGGCGGCACCGTGCGTCTGAGTCGTGTCATCGGTATCGACAACGCCGTGGAATGGATTGCCGGTGGCAGCGAGAAGCGCCCGGATGCAGCCCTGAAGGATGGTGCTGTGGATGCCGTGGTTGCGCCCGAGCTGGTGCGTGATGCCGCCATTGCGTTGGTCAAGCAAGCCATTGCCGGCAAGCTCAACTGGCAGGCCAAGAAGGCCGAGAAGCTGGCGCCGGTCAAGCTCAACATGATGGAACAGATGATGGCCTTCAATACATCGATGGCCGTTGTGGCTGGCAAGGCCGGCAGCAACTACCCGGCGCCGGTGCTGGCCGTGAAGACCATGCAGAAGCATGCCACCATGACCCGCGATGACGCCATGCAGGTCGAAGCCGCTGGTTTTGCCAAGGCTGCCGTAACACCGCAGGCCAACGCCCTGATCGGTCTGTTCATGGCTGACCAGGCCGTGAAGAAAGCCGCCAAGGCGCACACCGCGAAGTCGGCCAAGGCCGTCAAGCAGGCCGCCGTGCTCGGTGCCGGCATCATGGGTGGCGGCATCGCCTACCAGTCGGCGAGCAAAGGCACGCCGATCATCATGAAGGACATCCGCTCCGAGGCCCTCGATCTGGGCATGGGCGAAGCCTCCAAGCTGCTCTCTAGCCAGGTTACCAAGGGTCGTCTGACCGTTGAAAAAATGGGTCAGGTGCTGTCTTCGATCCGCCCGACGCTGAACTACGGCGATTTCAAGACCGTCGACATCGTCATCGAAGCCGTGGTCGAGAATGCCAAGGTCAAGGGCGCTGTGCTGTCGGAAGTGGAAGGCCTGGTTGCCGAGGACTGCATCCTCGCGTCCAACACCTCGACCATTTCCATCACGCATCTCGCCAAGTCGTTGAAGCGCCCGCAGAACTTCGTCGGCATGCACTTCTTCAACCCGGTACACATGATGCCGCTGGTGGAAGTCATCCGTGGCGAGCAATCGTCGGATGAAGCCGTTGCCGCCACCGTCAAGCTGGCGCAGCAGATGGGCAAGACCCCGATCGTGGTCAACGACTGTCCCGGTTTCCTGGTCAATCGCGTGCTGTTCCCGTACTTCGGCGG
>CALEYY010000300.1 GCA_937928295.1 uncultured Moraxellaceae bacterium | reverse complement strand
CAATCATCGCAACGAGCTTGTCCATCATTTTCTGCCTCGATGGCAGCTTGGTAACAATGAGGCTCTTACGGAAGCACTTGCGTATCTCGATGCTCAGCGAGATACGGTGCTCCCTATGCACGAGCAACTGAGATCACATCTTAAGCAGATGCTCGAAAGCTCAAAAATGCTCTTCGATGTTCTGTCTAGCCCGGAAGCGCAGGCGCAGATCGAATTGCGTTGGTTGCAGACGAGTCCACTTGTTAGATGCTTGCTTGAGGTTGCTACTCAACGCCATCGTCAGGACGGATGGACATATTTGGCACAGGCAGGCAGTCTGGCTGCCAGAGATCTGCCTGACGAGATGATGCATCTTGAGGCTCGCTACAGGTTCAAAACTCTCAAGCAGTTGCTTGTAGGTACGGAGCTTTTTGATGTGTTGGACGAGCCCTTAAACGAAGGGAAGTTCCGTACGCTGTATAGGCCGAAGATTGGTACATCACCTCAGCCGGCATAACCGCTTTGACAATAACTATCTCAGTCATGGCGAGCCCAAAAATCCGGCGATGGTCTGTGCCAATTCCTCCGGCTGCTCCATCGGCATCAGATGCCCGGTGTCCAGCTCCTGAAACACCGCACCGGCAATCTCGTCTGCCAGCACCTGTGTCAGCGTCCTCGGCACCATCTGATCCTGACTCCCCGCGATCACCAGCGTGGGTGCCTGAATCAGCGCCAGCTCGGCGCGAATATCCACGCGCGCATCGAGATCGGCCTGCCGCGCCATGCCGGCCCAGTTCGTGAATTTCACGATGGCCGCCACGCGCTTTTCCAGCACGGCTGATGGCTGAGCACTGAGCCACTGCGGGTTGCAGCCCGTGAGCAAAATGAAGCGCGCCATCAAGGCCTGATCGCGGGCAATTAGTTCGCGCCAGAGGCCGAACTGCAGTTCGCTGCGGCTATCGGTGCCTCCGGCAAAGCCTGCCACCAGCACCAGCGAGCGCACGCGCTGCGGATGCCGTGCCGCCAGTGCGGCCGCAATCACCGCCCCCAGCGAATAGCCGACCAGATCAAAGCTCGCCTGACCGCAGGCATCGGCCACGGCCACGATCTGCGCCACCAGGTCATCGAGCTGCAGTGGCTCGCCGCTGTCGGTGGTCTGACCCGAGCCGGCATAGTCGGGGCAGATCACGGTGTGCGCCGGGGTGAGATGACGCAGCAGCTGGCCCCAGTGCGAGAAGCCATCGCCCCCGGTGCCGTGCAGCAGCAGAAGCGCCGGGCCACTGCCTTCGACGGTGTAGTAAACGCGCGCGGCTGGGGTGTTAGCGAAAGGCATGGGGTGCTCCGAGAAAAATGCGTGTTATGGAATGGCGCGTGACAGTGTGTCTGCCATTCGCGTTTGCCAGCCGGGCCCCGTGGCCTTCCAACGCTCCAGCACATCCGGTGGCAGGCGCAGACTGATGGCAACCTTGGTGACGGCGGCGCGTGGGCGACCGCGAGGCTTCAGCAGCTCGGTGGCGACATCTGCCCGGAGAAGACGGGGCAGTATTTCACGAGCGGGCCGAAAATGAAGCATGTCGGTTTTGCCAAGCTCGCGGACTTCGCCGTCATCAAGCGTCAAGGGTGTGACTTTTTTCATAACGGCTAACCTCGCGAGCGTTGGCTCGCCGAAAACCACATATTTTGTATACACAAAAATTAAATTTGGCAAGTTTAATCAGTCTTGGCGCGAAATCCAGATTCGTTGTCTAGACTCTTTGTGCGGTATTGAAGTTACACAATATGTAACTAATAATAGTTGCTATGGCAGGAAGCCAAAATGACCAAGTCAGAAAAGTTGCAAGCACGCTTGCTGGATCTTGAGCGGACATTTACTTGGCAAGAGTTAAGAGCTTTGCTGCTGCAGTTGGGCTATGTGCAGCAGGAGGGCGCAGGTTCGCGGGTCAAGTTTGACAACGGCAACCCTGACCATTTGTTGAGCCTGCATAAGCCTCATCCGAGTAATGAGCTGAAACGATATGTGCGCCGACAGCTGATTGAAAAGCTGCGTTCGGGAGATCTGATTTCATGACAAAACTAATGCAATACAAAGGCTATTACGGCTCTATCGACGCCAGCCCGGAAGATGCCTGCCTGTATGGCAAGCTCGAATTCATCGCGCCCTTGGTGAGCTACGAAGGGGAGACGGTGCCTGCTCTGGTCGAGGCTTTTCATGCGGCTGTGGATGATTTTCTGGCGACCTGCGAGCAGCAAGGCCAAACGCCGGACACGCCCTGCAAGGGATCATTCAATGTGCGCGTAGGGCATGAGCTTCACATGCAGGCGGTGATTGCTGCGCGTGAGGCGGGGGTATCGCTCAATGATTTTGCCCGGCGAGCCATTGAGCGACAGCTGTCTGCCAAACCCTCAGCGCGCCTCGTGCCACAGCGGAATGCGCCCGCTCGGTAGCCCCAGACCGACCTGCGTTTCCGCATCCGATTCGATCCACAGCGGCGCACCGGCGCGCAGGGCGTTGATGGACTCGATGCCATCCACCAGCACATCCGCGAAGCGGCCGATCAGCGAGGTATCGCCGGGAAAATGAATCCAGCGCGTGTTCTCGGCGATGCCGACCAGGTAGCCGGGGTAGCGCTTGGACGGGCGGTCAACGAGAACGCGCTGGACGCTGCCGAGCAGGGCATCGGTCTTGCGGCCGGTGTTGCGCGCGATCTGCGTCTTCAGCGTGGCCAGGCGTTCTTTCTTGACGGCGTCCGAGGTGTCATCGGGCATCTCGGCGGCTGGTGTGCCGGGGCGCTTGGAGTAGACGAAGCTGTAGGAGTGATCGAACTCGACGAAGTCGATCAGGTCCATGGTGTCCTGGAAGTCCTGATCGGTTTCGCCGGGGAAGCCGATGATGAAGTCCGAGCTGATGAAGATGCCCGGTTTGGCAGCTTTCAGTCGCGTGATGATGTCTTTGTAGACACTGATTTCATGGTTGCGTTTCATCGCGGCGAGGATGCGGTTGGAGCCGCTTTGCACCGGCAGATGCACATGCGCGGCCAGCTCCGGCACATCGGCATGAGCGGCGATCAGCTCATCACTGAATTCCAGCGGATGCGAGGTGGTGTAGCGCACCCGGCTGATGCCGGGAATGGCGGCGACGGCGCGCAGCAAATCAGCGAAAGAGCAGACCGCGCCGTCATGCTGATCGCCGCGATAACCATTCACGTTCTGGCCCAGCAGCGTGACCTCGCGCACGCCCTGGCGCGCGACCTGCGCCACCTCGGCGATGACATCGTCAAGCGGGCGCGAGACTTCTTCGCCACGGGTATAAGGCACAACGCAAAAGGTGCAGTACTTCGAGCAGCCCTCCATGATCGAGACATAGGCCTTGTGGCCTTCGATCCGAGGCTCGGGCAGGAAGTCGAACTTCTCGTTTTCGGGAAAGCTGACATCAACCTGCGAGCGCTGCTGGCTGAGGTGCTGATTGAGCATTTCCGGCAGGCGATGCAGGGTCTGCGGGCCGAACACCATGTCCACATAGGGCGCGCGATCCAGAATCGCGGCGCCTTCCTGCGAGGCCACGCAGCCGCCGACACCAATGACCATGTCGGGGCGGGCGTTTTTCAGACGCTGCCAGCGACCGAGCTCGGAAAACACTTTTTCCTGGGCTTTTTCGCGAATCGAGCAGGTGTTCAGTAGCAGCACATCGGCTTCTTCCGGCATCGTGGTGCGAACCAGTCCATGCGAGCTGGCCAGCAGGTCGGCCATGCGCGATGAGTCGTACTCATTCATTTGGCAACCTTGGGTTTCGATGTAGAGCTTTTTGGCCATGCTGCGGTACTACCGATTTTGCGTGAGGGCGTCATTATACAGGTATGCTTGAGGACGCGTGGAGGCTCCGCTTTTCGGCCTCAAGCACCCCTTTCAGCGCGGTTTTACAGGAGACATCATGCGGCTTCAGTCCAAGCGTCCGATACAGCTCTGGTGCCTGATTGCGCTCCAGGCGCTGTCATTGACAGGCTCGACGCTGGCGCGTGCCGGCGATGCCGATTGGCTGACTGCGCGCACGGCATTTCGTGCGGGTGATAGCGCGGCTTTGGCACAAGCGAAGGAGGCGATGACCGGCTCGCCGCTAGCGATCTACGCCGATTTCTGGCAGCTCTGGCGGCAGCTCAAAGACAACGATGCGGCCACCATCAATGCCTTCATCATGCGCGATGAGCGGAGTTATCTGAGCGAGAAAATTCGTGCGGAATGGCTGCGGCAATTAGCCAAGCAGGGCGAGTGGCAGGATTTCCGCCTGCAGTTCGCCAAGCTGCAGGATGCCAGCGATACCGAGCTGCAGTGTCTGTACTGGCAGTCGGTGCTGGCCGACAACGAAGACATCCCGGCGAGCAATGCGAAGGCACTGAGAGTGTCCTTGTGGCTGACGGCGAAAGATCTGCCGTCGGCCTGTGCGCCGGTGCAGGCCGCGCTGCAGGCTCAAGGTGTGATCACGGCAGAGGATCGCTGGCTGCGCCTGCGTCTGGCGCTGGAGGCCAATGCGCCGGGGCTCGCGCGGCATTTGCTGCAGCAGCTAGATTCGGATTTGTCGCCGGAGGCACTCAAGGCCTTGCAGGCTGATCCGCAAACTTTCATCGTTAATGCCGATCTGTCAGAGCGTGCTCAGCGCGAGCTTGCCGCATACGCCTATGGCCGTTGGGCACGGATGGATCTGGCGGCAGCCAGCGCGCAGTTGACGGCGGAAGCGGAGCCTCTGGCAGAGCAAGCGGCCGTGGCTTGGCGGCAAGTTGCGCTAGCGGCGGCGCGCAGTTTCGACAGCCAGAGCGAGACTTATTTTCAGCGCAGCGAGGCAGCGTTCTGGCCGGACAATCATCGTGAAGTCCGCTTGCGCCTGTGTGTGCGCGCCGGTGATTGGTCGCGTT
>CALEYY010000299.1 GCA_937928295.1 uncultured Moraxellaceae bacterium | reverse complement strand
AGCTTACCGGAGCGCGTGGTCTCCTCAGCGGCAGCCTTGATGTGCGCGAAGTTGGCATCGACCCAAAGGCCGAAGTCGCGGGCATAGCGGGCATCGCTGAAGACGAAGATGGGTGCGCGCTGCATGGCGTCATCAATAACCGTGGTGCGCACACCGCCCGCTTCGCGGGTCAGGCGCATGCCACGGCTGTAGCTGGCCAGCAGCGTGCCCTCGGTGGTCGCCATGGGCACATAGAATTCGCCCTGGGCGTGCTCGCCATCGACCAGCAGCGGGCCGGCAAAACCCATCGGCACCTGCACGATGCCGGAGAAACCTTCGATGTTGCCGGGCAGCACGGCGGGGTCCAGCGAATAGCTGCCGGTATGCGTCAGATCGGCACCGGTTTCGGCGGTGACCACGGCGCGACGGGCAGCGGCCATCTCACGGGTGTAGTCGTTTTGCGGGTCACGCGGCAGCTTTTTCATGCGGCTCTCCTGTTCATGCGGGCGCTCTCGTCGGGCAGTTTTTCACTAACGCGCAAGCAAGCAACACTCGTCGCAGGCTGTCAATCACCGCTACACTCCGCGACCTGCACTTCATCAGGATCTTTGCGCCATGCCGTCACCGCTCTCCGTCATCACCCGCGAAACCGCGCCCAACCCCTCGCTGACCGTGATCTGGCTGCACGGCCTCGGTGCCGATGGCAATGATTTCGTGCCCATCATCCGCGAGCTGGGCCTGCCGGCCGATGCCGCCGTGCGCTTCATCTTCCCGAATGCGTCGGCGATTCCGGTGACCATCAACGGCGGCTATGTGATGCCGGCCTGGTACGACATTCTCTCGCTCGATGGCGATCAGCGCGAGGTTGATGTGGCCGGCATCTGCGCCAGCCGCGATGCCATCCGCCAGCTCATCGCCGCCGAGAATGCGCGGGGCGTGCCGTGCAGCCGCATCGTGCTCGCCGGCTTCTCGCAGGGTGGCGCGATTGCCTGGCTCACCGGGCTCACGCATGCCGAGCCGCTGGCTGGCATCCTCGCGCTGTCTACCTATTTGCCCACGCCCGACCTGCTGCGCGATGAGCTCAACGCCGCCTGCCTGACCGTGCCGATGCTCGCCGCCCACGGTCGCCACGACGATGTGGTGCCGCTGGCGATGGGTCGCGCCGCCGCAGCGGTGGTGGAAAGCCTCGGCGGCCAGGTGGTCTGGAAGGATTACGCCATGGCGCATGCCGTCTGCCTGGACGAAATCACCGACATCGGCAGCTGGCTCAGCGCCCGCCTTTCCGATTCAAAAACAGCCTGAAAAGAAGCCTTTATGAGCCAGCTCCCGACCTGCCCGCAATGCCAGTCCGACTACACCTATGCCGATGGCGATTTGCTCATCTGCCCGTCCTGCGCGCATGAGTGGTCGGCCACCGATGCGACTGACGCCAGTGACGGCGATCGTGTGATCAAGGACGCCAACGGCAATGTGCTGACCGACGGCGATACCGTCACCGTCATCAAGGATCTCAAGGTCAAGGGCTCATCGCTGGTGGTCAAAGTCGGCACCAAGGTGAAGAACATCCGCTTGGTCGATGGTGATCACGACATCGATTGCAAAATCGACGGCATCGGCGCCATGAAGCTGAAATCCGAGTTCGTGAAGAAGGCCTGAAACCGAATAAAGTCGGAAATATTTAAACCTTTACATTTGACACTGTTACATAGAACCGGTAAGTTCTGTCTCGTCGTGACTCTATCGTCATGTTTTCGAGAGTTCTTGTCATGGGTACTAAAGCCGCACGCAAAGCCACGCCGGATGTGATTCAGATCAAGCCAACCCGCATGGATTTCGCGTTTGATGCCAACAAGGTGCCGGATCACTGGGCCTTCAACGACCCCTTCAGCACCCACTTCATGGGCACGCTGTCCACCCTGTTTCCGGTCGGCGAGCGTTTCTTCGTCGACTCCGTGCGCGCCCTGCGTGAGCACGCTGGTGAGAATGTCACCGCCAAGGACATCTCCGGCTTCATCGGCCAGGAAGCCATGCATTCGCTGGAACATGTCAGCATGAACAACATGCTGGCCGCCAAGGGTCTGCCGGCGCTGCGTGCCGAGAAGTTCACCCTCGGCCTGCTCAACCTCGGCCGTCGCATCCTGACCAAGCGTCAGCAGCTGGCCGTGACCGTGGCGCTGGAGCACTTCACCGGCATCATCGCCAACCGTCTGCTCACCGACACGGACACCATGAACAATCTGGCCGACGAGATGCGCCCGATCTGGATGTGGCATGCCATCGAAGAGACCGAGCACAAAGCCGTCGCCTTCGATCTCTACAAGCAGGTGCCGGGCAACAACTACGCCGAGCGCGTGGTAGCCCAAGTGCTGGCGACGGTCATCCTCGCCGCCGTGGTGTCAGCCTTCCAGCTGCAGTTCATGGCGCGCGACAAGCAGCTGTTCAATCTGCGCAGCTGGGCCTTCGGCCTCAACAAGCTGTTCGGCCGCAACGGCATCCTGAGTGGCTTGACCCGCGAATATCTGGACTTCTTCAAGCCGGATTTCCACCCCTGGGATCACGAAAACAGCGCCCTCGTGGCCTACTGGCGTGAAAAGCTGGAGGGTGAGGTCGCGAAAGCGGCCTAAGCCTCTCGTGTTAGCAGAAACGGCCAGCCCGTGCGGCGCAGGCCGGGCAAGTCGACCACCGTCATGCCCAGCCAGGTCGTTTCTGACAGCACGCGAAACTCGTCTCGCACTCGTCGCCAAGGGAATGGCGAATCTGGCCCGTAACGGCAAACCAGCACTGGCTTGCCGTCTAGCCACGAGGTGGTCAGCCCAACCTGCATGGGCAACCGCTCCTCTCCGCTTTTAAGCACATTGATCGCCTGCGTTTCGCTGCTGAAACGCTTGCCCAGCCAGCCCGGCAGACCACCCAGCGCGATGGCCGACGGCGCACTCCCGCGCAACCAAAACGGCCCGACAAACGCTACGCGACGAAAGCCGGGGATGGATGCCGGCGAAGGGGCCGCCAGCGTTAAGAAACGAGCGCGCCAAGCGCTCAGTGACAGCGAATGATCCATGATCTTAATGCGCCGGCAGGAAGGTGCCGAAACCCGGTTCATGGCCCAGCTCAGGCGGCACCTCACCCTCGCTGACCGCCGCACGGCCGTTGATGAAGACATGGCGGACCAGCCCCGGATTGCGATTGACCAGCCGCTGCAAGCCGAAGTTCTCCATGTCCGCCCACGACACCTGCTGCAGGTCCTGATCAAAGCCGGCGGGATCCAGCACCACCAGGTCGGCGCGATCACCTTCGCGAATACGGCCGGCATCAATGCCGAACCACTCGCCCTGCTCGCCGGTCAGGCGCCAGACAGCCTTCTCCATGGTCATCACCGGCTGGCCGCGATCCGCAGCGCCCTTGATGAGCTTGAGAAAGCGCAGCGGCAGGTTGTAAAAAGCCATGTTGCGGATATGCGCGCCGGCATCCGAAAAAGTGATGAGCGTGCGCGGGTCTTGCACCAGCTTCAGCAGCGTCGCTTCTCGATCGTTGCCGACGGTGGTGTACCAGCGCAGGGCGCGCCCGAATTCCACGACCAGGTCCAGGAACAGATCGACCACATGCACCGAGCGTTCGCGCGCGATGTCGGCAAAGTTGCGCCCGACCAGCGAGCCGTCCGGACATTCGAGCACGATGGCATCGCCAAAGTCGCGCTGCCAGACGCGCGGGCTCAGCTTCTCGCCATAGAATTTGCGGAAGTTGCGGCGGTAGGCCTCGTCTTTCAGCAGCGCATTGCGTTCGACCTGATTGCGCAGGTCGAGCGCCATCTCGCCAGCACCGAACTCCTCGAAGAACACCACATCGATGCCATCGGCATAGACCGTGAACGGCGTCGGCAGGAACTGCCAGCGGAAGTTGCCACCGAGGGCATTGATGAAGCGCGACACCATCTGCGCCATCGGCCGCACGGTGATGTTGCCCTTGAGCTCGATGAGCGCGATCAGCGTCATTTTCATCGGCCGACGCAGCCAGCCCAGCGCAGCGCCGACATATTCAAAGATCTGGAAGGGATTGGCCGCATTCGGCGCGCCCTGATGGACACGGCCGCGACGACGCAGAATGCGATTGAGCCGGCGCATCTCGGCAAAACGGGCATAGGTGCTGGGCAGGCTCTTCGACCATTCGCGATCACCGTCGATCTTGTCCCACTTCAGGCGCATGGTGGACAGGCCGAGGAAGCCGACATCCAGCGCATCCTCGAGCTGACGCTCCATGCTCTGCAGCTCGGCTTCCGTGGGCTTGACGGCGCGATCCGTGGCGCGATGCAGGCCCAGCGTGGCCACACGCAGGTCGCTGTGGCCTAGAAACGAGATGAGGTTAGGCCCGAGCGGACGCGTTTTGATGTAATCCACCCACTCGCGCGCCGTGCGCCAGGTCTTGTGCTGCTGCAGAATCGGCAGCACCTTCTCGCGCGGCACGGTTTCCACACGAGTGAAGATGTCCGAGGCATCCTCGGCGTCACTGCAGACCATGCTCAGCGAGCAGCTGCCCACCAGCACCGTGGTCACGCCGTGGCGCACCGATTCGGACAGGCTGGGCGACACGATGACTTCGGCGTCGTAATGCGTGTGGGTGTCGAGAAAGCCGGGCAGCACCCACTGGCCGCTGGCGTCGATGACCTCGGGGCAGCCGCTGTCGTCGAGCGGCAGGTCCGAGATCGCCGCGACCCGGCCATCGCGGATGCCGAGGTGGCGGATCGCCGAAGGCGCGCCCGTGCCGTCGAAGTGGCGGCCGTTGCGGATGATCAGGTCGAAGGCGGCAGCGTGGGTCATCAGAGGTCTCGGGATCACAGGAGCCGAGACGATATGAAAGATAGAGAGTAAATGCAATCTATTTTGAGTCGCTGATTCAGACGCTGAACGATC
>CALEYY010000298.1 GCA_937928295.1 uncultured Moraxellaceae bacterium | reverse complement strand
GATCTACACAGGCGAAGACACTCTTTCCCTACACGACGCTCTTCCGATCTAGCGTACCTAGCGCAATCAGCAGCCAGAACAGATTGTCGTTGGCATAGGCATGGCCCCACACCGGCAACGCCAGGATGCTGGCAAAGATCAGCGCCCGGCCAAGCACGCCCAGACTGCGCTGCACCTTGATCACGCGCAGGATGTAGCGGCGGTCGCGCTCCCCGCGCGAATCCAGCACCTCCTCGCGCATGGCATCGAGCTCGCGGCCAAAGGCTTCGATTTGCTCATCGCTCAGATTCACCGGCAAGCGGGCCTTATTCATGATGTTCTCCGCGAATCAAAGGTCGAGCTGGCAGTCGCCAGCGGCAGCACAAACGCAGGTCTGCACGATACTGCCCGGCTCGCTCAGCACCTTGCCATTGCGCAAGTCGCGCACCGAACCGGCAAGCAGCGTGGTATTGCAGGTATGGCAGATGCCCATGCGGCAGCCATGCGGCGGATTCATGCCGGCATCCTCGGCCACGCGCAGCAGATTGGTCTGGGCATCAGCATCCATCTCCACACCGCTACGCGCGAAACGCACGCGGCCACCCACCGCCTCTGCCGGCATCACCGCCAGCTCGGCCAGAAAGCGCTCGCTGTGCAGGCGCCGGCTCAGACCGGCATCGGCAAAATGCTGCTCCAGTGCCGCCAGCAGTGCCGGTGGCCCGCAGGCATAGACCTCTCGTTCGCGCCAGTCCGGGCAGAACTGCTCGATGTGCTCGGCACTGAAATGGCGCTGCGCCGGCGGCGTCTCCTGGGTGTAGACCAGATTCAGGCGATAGCGCGCCTGCTGTTCCGTCATCTCGCGCAATTCCTTGCCGAAAATCACATCAAAGGCATGCGGGGCGTAGTGCATGTGCACGGTATCCGGCAGACGCTCCTGCGCGATCAGGCTGCGTAACATGCTCATGGCCGGCGTAATGCCACTGCCAGCGGTGATGAACAGCGGCTTTACCGGCTGCGCATCGGGCAGATAGAACTCGCCCTGCGGCAGGCCAATCGGCAAGTAGTCGCCAACCTTGATGTTGCGCACGATATGCGGCGAAATACGCCCGCCGGCAATGACCTTGACCGTGATGGTGATGCAACCATCGCTGCGTTCCGGCGGCGACGAGATGGTGTAGGTGCGAGTGTAGTGCATGCCCGCCACCGGAATGCCCAGACGCACATGCTGGCCGGCACGATGACCACGCCAGCGCAAGCCGGGCCGGAGTGTCAGCGTGCGCGCATCCTGAGTTTCATCCCAGACCTTGACCACGCGCGCCTGCAGCGAGTGGCTGGCCCAGAGCGGGTTGATGAGTTCCAGGTAGTGCGAGGTGCGCAGCGGGTAGGCGAAGGTGTCGGTGATGAAGGCCAGGCGTGACCACAGGGACAGCTTGGTCGCTGCAGAGCTGGCTGTTGAAGCGCGGGCTGCTGCAGATTGAGTCGGCGTAGTTGCGCTCATAAACCCTCGTGCCGTTCTGGTTGAACTATCGGTATTCATTTTTGTATCACAGCACCGAGGGTGGCGGAGTGATACGAGAGGTAGTAACCGACAGAGTGGTTAAAAGCGGGAGTTGAGCCGACCAACGCGCACGCAGGCTGCTTAGCGCAAGATTTCCGTATCGAGCGGCTGAGCCAGTATCCACAGCCCGAATACCGTAAAGGCCATCATCAGGATTAATAGCGGAATTTGGCTAAGCCATACCGATCTGGGTGATGCGTACAGATGCCGCGCCGCTTCATGAGCCACATAAACACTGGCGATATGACCGAGCAAGATGCTCGCTACCTGAACATGCCAGACCCAGCCCATATCCAGCAGGAATCCGGCCGTCCTATCGGCCTTCGTGGCCAGCAGATTCCAGCCCATGCCGAGAGGATCGGACAATAGCGTCAGCAGCTGTGGCCCCTGCCCCAGCACCAGCGTGAAATAATGCGTGAAGTGATACACCACCACGATAGGCAACAGCGAATAACTAAAACGATAAATCAACTCCCGTAGCGACACAGCGCTGCCCGTAACGATTTTCATGAGCCATAGGCAGCCGGCGAAAACGGCCAGATATAGCCACGGCGACAGCAGCAACGCCAGTGTCTGCCAGGCCAGATACAGCGGTTTAAGCGTGGCATAAGCCGTCACGATATTGCTGCCCAGCCACGACGACAACAACGCAAAACCATCCTGCCAAAACAGCAGCGCCCACGCTTGCGTGCTGTGCAGGCCATCGAACGCGGTGGAGCTGAGCATGAAGAGAATAAACACGACTTCGCTCAGACTGCCGGGCTGCGACTCCATCAAACCGGCGAAAGGCCAGCGCCAGCGCCAACCCGCGCGCCTGACCGGTGAGGCGTGGTAATACGCGAGCGGCGCCACTTTGCCCAGCAGGCGAAACATCACACTGAAAAATTCACCGTAGCGAAACCATGCCCTCGCGCCGAAAAAATAGATCGCCAGCACATTCAACAGGCTGTACGCCAGCAATGCCACGGATAGTCGCCACGGGGTAACGCTGGCAAATAACTCCGCCCAGATGAAGCCCATGTAGAGCAATAGCGCGGGCCAGTATCCTGATTTTTCGGGATAGGCATAACGCTCCTTGGCGACAGTGCGTGTCAGGGTTCGCCAGGGATTCACGAGGCTGAACACATCGCCAGCGAACACCGTGAAATAGGCCATGCCCAACACAAACACAATCCAGAATAGCGTCATGTTAATGTTGCGATAGGCATCCTGCGTGCCATAAAAGCCGCTCACGATGCAGACCAGCAAGGCCATCAGCGCCAGGCCCTGAAGCACGATCAGCAGCGGGCGGGCCACAGGCGGCAGCGTTTTAAACGCGGGCATTGGCGCGGCGCTGTCACGCGTACTTTTGGGCTGGCTGGCAAACCACGCCAGGCACAGGAACGACAATATCAAGGCCGCAGCCGAGGCCCAGCCATATAGCCAGAACGGCACGGGCAAGGTGTAAAGCTTACCAAAGGAGTGTGCGTAGGCCGGCGCTGTCAGTGTGCTCAACAGCGCCAGCGTCAGGCATCGCCACACAGGCATCGTGCGATACATTAACGCCGCGTGGGCTTGGGCACCGTCGGGCCCGCCGACGGCGTGAACGCTAGAATCTGAAACCCGGCGCTGTAGCTGGCGATCCAGATATGACCCGTCTCCGGGCGATAACGCACATAGGTTGGCACAGCATCCCAGCGTGCCGCCGAGCTGCCGAAAAACTCGGACAAAGGTACGGTCGGTGTGTTCGGATTCGGAACCGGGTGCCAGTAAGCGATCTCTTTCGGTTTGGCCGGATCATGAATGTCCCAAACACGCAAACCGCCGGTGTAGTGTGTCGTGAACATCGTGGTGGCATTCTGCACATCATCAAAACCCACATAATGTGCTGAGTAATTCGCGACATCGGGCTCGGTTTCCAGACAATGCGCGAGGTCGTTGACCTCCAGCGTGATATCCGAAACTTTCACCGGCTTGGTCTCGTCGGTGATGTCGATAATGCGGCCATGCGCCCAAGGGCAAACGCCCGCGGTCGGCCATTCATCGCTGGAATAAAGATAGGTGCGCCCGCCATTGCGAAACCAGCGAGCCGTGTGTGAGCCCGCCGTGGGAGCCTCGCCAATCAGCACATTCGTCCAGGGCAAGAAGCCGATTTGAGCCGGCGCAGGCGCAATGAGGAGGGGTGCAGGCGGCGTGGAGCGATCATGAATAGCAGACACATCATAGATGCCCATGCCGTTCTGCCCGACGGCGGGGCCATTCGGCAAACCCACGCCCAAGGCAATAAAGCCGAACTGCGCCAAATACAATCGCGTGCCGTCAGGGTTCAAGCCGCAATCATGGCCTGCCGGCGCGAATAGCTGAATCAGCTTGGGATTGGCAATGTCATCCAGATTGATCGCCGCATTGGTGCTGGCCGAGCTGGTGGCATAGGCCGTACGGCCATCATCGCTCATGCAGAGCGCATGCCCGAAGAACGGCAGGCCGACATCCAAGCTATCGAGGCCACCGGGAATCCCCTGCAAAATTTGCGACAGCACGGGCAGTTGCGGCAAGGTCAGGCCAGCGCCGATATTGATCGACGCCGTCAATTTGGGATGACGGCAATCCTTAGCGTCGTAAACATCAAAAGCAGTGCCCCCGCCTCGGGTAGCCACGATAATTTTGCGCTGCTGATTGGCCTGCAACGACTCATGTGGAGCCAGCATGGCCGGGCTTTGCAAAATACTGACCAGCGTGGGGTTTGCAGGATTTGCCGCATCAATCACCGCCATGCCATTGAGCGGATTGAACTTGGCATCGGCATACGGCGACGCCAACGGGCCGAAAATCTGCCCGGGCGATGTCGTGGTGACATACGCGCAATCGTCAATCCAAGCCATGGAGAAATTCGCGCCGCGATCGAGAATGGTGTTCTGCCCGATCAGCTTCAAACCCTTGCGATAACCCTTAGCAGAGTCGCCGCTTTGCTGGCTGGCCATCGGAATCTGGCCTTGCAAGCCGGGCTCCGGCCGATCAACTTCTGTGTACTCAGGAGCCGTGTTTGCGCTGGTCGATGGCTTGCTGCCGGATGTTGACTCATTGCCACAGGCAACTAAAAAGCATGAAGCCGCCCAAACAGCCAGCCAAAATGGCGCGCGCGTCTTTTTCACGATGAACTCCCGGAATTATTTTTTTATGAAAGCGCTACGGAATATCAAGGCACCTTACGCAAAAGATCGCGTCAACAATGTTGTTTTTGTGTGACTGGAGGCGCGCTGCACAACACATCGTGCATGCACGACCAGCAGATCATTCATGCAGCAGCGTCCCCGAGTAAACGCTGCCAGCCACCACCACCCCCACTACTTCATCGCCCGCCCAGACACAGGTCAGCGCCTGCCGCTGCCACGGCGGGATGCCCTGATCCTGGCACCAGTGCTTGAGCGTGACATGGTGGGCACGACCGGCCGGCTGCCAGCGTTCGCCACCGGTGCGCGGGGCCAGCCGCCAGCGTCGAGCCAGCAAGGGGTGGAAGTCCGACAGCTGCATCGCAGGAAAGTATCGGCCACCGACTTGCAGCGGCTGGCGCGGATCAGGCCAGTCAGCCGTCACGCCAGCCACCGGAAGATCGGCTTCACGGAGCAGGTAAAGCATCTGCCGATAACGACGCAGGGAAACCTCGGCCCAGCGAATTTCCGGCACAGCATCGGCACGAGCCTGCAGCAGCTCGCGGCGCAGGCGCGGCCAGTAACGCACCGGCAACGGTGGCGCTCCCCGTAAAGCCAGCCAGCGAGCGATCACGGCTTGCAGGGCAGCGTCATCCAGCGCGACCAACATCGGCAATACCAGCGGCCCGACCTCATCGGCACGAAAGCCGGCACGCGACAGCAGATCATCAGCTAATGAGTCCAGCGCCCTCGCCTGCTGCGCCAGTTGCGCGGCACTGCGCGCGAGCTGGCTGGCGGCCTCGGGCCAGCGTGTGTGCAGCAGCGGAAGAGCATGGGTGCGCAGCAGCGTACGGTCGAATCGGGCATCGTGATTGGCGGGGTCGTGTACCGGCTGCAGAGCGCTGGCCGGCAATTCGGGGGCATGGCTGAGCCGACAGGCGGTGGCGCGCGGCAGCCAGCGCTCCAGCCCACTGCGCGGCAAGTCCAGCCAGGGCCGCCAGCGCGGCATCATTGCCCCGTTTGGCGCAGACCAGACACTGGTGGTCGGCATGGCGGTGAGCCCGTGCAGGCCGGCGCCGCGCATCAGCCGCAGCAGCAGGGTTTCCGCCTGATCGTCTTGATGATGCGCGAGCAGCAGGGCTTCGTCGCCGCTCATGGCCTGCGCCAGCGCGTCGTAGCGCACCTGGCGCGCGGCGGCTTCGATGCTGGCTTGCGTCGGCACCTGCACGCGCAGCACTTCACAGGGCATGCCCACTGCCGCTGCTTGCTGCAGGGCCTGCGCAGCCCAAGCGTCGGCATCGGCATGCAGGCCGTGATGCACATGCAGGGCACGCAGGCGATAGCCCAGCGCCGGGGCGATCTGCGCGGCGGCGAGCAGGAGTGTCAGGGAGTCGGGGCCGCCGCTGAGGGCAACAACAACGCCAGCGACCGCCGGCGCATCCTGCCGGCGCGCTTGCAGGAAATGCTGCAAGGCACCGAGCGGATGCTGGCGGTCAGGGCTGGCGATCAAGCGATGGGTTGCGTGTTGCCGTAGCTCATCAGCCGCTCGTAGCGACGGTTGAGCAAGCTGTCGTGGTCGAGCGTGCGCAGCTTCTTGAGCTGGCGCAGCAAGGCTTTGCGCAGGTTGTCGGCCATCTGGTCCATGTCACGATGCGCGCCGCCCAAGGGCTCTTCCACCAGCTCATCGACAAAGCCCAGCGAGCGCAGGCGCGTGGCGGTGAGGTTCATGGCCTCGGCGGCTTCCGGTGCTTTCGCGGCCGTCTTCCACAGGATAGAGGCGCAGCCTTCCGGCGAGATCACAGAGTAGGTGCTGTACTGCAGCATCATCAGGCTGTCGCAGACGCCGATGGCGAGCGCGCCGCCGGAGCCGCCTTCGCCGATGACGGTGGAAATGATCGGCGTCTTCAGCCGCGACATCACCGCGAGATTGCGCGCGATGGCCTCGCTCTGGCCGCGCTCTTCGGCGTCGATGCCGGGATAGGCGCCGGGCGTGTCGATGAAAGTGAAGATGGGCATGCGGAAGCGCTCGGCCATCTCCATCAGGCGCAGGGCCTTGCGGTAGCCCTCGGGGCGCGGCATGCCGAAGTTGCGCTTCACTTTCTCGCGCACTTCGCGACCCTTCTGATGGCCAATGACCATCACGGGTTCGCCGAGAAAGCGTGCAGTGCCGCAAACCAGCGCGGCATCGTCGGCAAAGGCGCGATCGCCGTGCAGTTCGTCGAAGTCGGTGAAGATGCGCTGGATGTAGTCGAGCGTGTAGGGGCGTTTCGGGTGACGCGAAAGCTGCGAGACTTGCCAAGCACTGAGATTGGCGAAGATGTCTTCGGTCAGCTTAAGGCTCTTGCTGCGCAAGCGGCCAACTTCGTCTTCAATATTGAGGCTGGTACCAACGCCGACCACGCGCAGGCCTTCGATCTTGGCTTCCAGCTCGGCAATCGGTTGCTCGAAGTCGAGGTAGTTCGGATTCATGTCAGAGTCCCTGGGGCGATGGCCCGAGTGTAGCGGCATGTCGGCATGCAATAAACCCTGTTTGGGCACGATGTCGACACGGCATTCGTCGCAAAAAAATCAATACAGCACCTGCACGCCCGTGC
>CALEYY010000297.1 GCA_937928295.1 uncultured Moraxellaceae bacterium | reverse complement strand
GTGACGGCCGAGACCGGCGCCGAGCTCAATCATACCGGTAGATATTCGCTGGATCCGGCGCTGTTACCCGGCAATATCGAAGGCTTTTCCGGCATCGTGCAGATGCCCATGGGCTTTGCCGGCCCGCTGCTGGTCGATGGCGAGCATGCGCAGGGCGAGTTCTATGTGCCCATGGCGACCACCGAAGGCACGCTGCTGGCCAGCTACAGCCGGGGCATGCGCCTGACCCGCGAAGCTGGCGGCGTGCGCACCACGGTCATCGATGACGCCATGCAGCGCGCGCCCATATTCGTTTTCAGCGATGCCCGCTACGCCCGCGACTTCGGCCACTGGGTCGAAGCCAATTTCGCGCACATCAAGGCCGCCGCTGAAGAAACCACGCGCTCCGGCAAGCTCCGCGACATCCAGCAGTTCAGCATGGGCAAGATGCGCTGGCTGCGCTTCAATTTCACCACGGGCGATGCCGCCGGCCAGAACATGGTGAGCAAGGCCACCCACCACGCCTGCCAGTGGATGCTGGCGCAGCAGCTGCCGGGGCTGGAGCATTTCTCGCTGGCGGCCAATTTCGATACCGACAAGAAGCATTCCCAGGTCAACAGCCTGCACACGCGCGGCAAGCGCGTGGTGGCCGAGGTCACGCTGCCGGCGGCGCTGTTGCGCGATGTCATGCACACCAGCGGCGAGGCGCTGTTCAAGCAGCGTCAGCTGTCTAACATGGGCGCGCTCATGGCCGGTTCGGTCAATAACGGCGCGCATTTCGCCAACGGCATCACCGCCATGTTCATGGCTTGCGGGCAGGATGTGGCGAATGTGGCGGAGTCATCCGCCGGGTATGTGCATGGCGAGCTAAAGGCCAACGGCGACTACTATTTCTCGGTGACGATTCCGGCGCTGATCGTGGCGACCTATGGCGGCGGCACGGGGCTGCCGACGCAGCGCGAGTGCCTGGAGGTGATGGGTTGCTACGGGCAGGGCAAGGTGCGCAAGCTGGCCGAGATCGTGGCCGCCATGGTGCTTTGCGGCGAGCTGTCGCTGGCGTCGGCGATTGTGTCGGACCAGTGGGTGTCTAGCCACGACAAGTACGGGCGCAACCGGCCCTGAGCAGGGCCGGCGGGCTGAGTCTTATTTCACTGCCATACCCGGCTGCGCGCCGTCATCCGGCGTGAGCAGGAAGATGTCGCTGCCACCGGGGCCGGCGGCCAGCACCATGCCTTCGCTCATGCCGAACTTCATCTTGCGCGGGGCGAGGTTGGCGACCATTACGGTGAGGCGGCCGACCAGCACCTGCGGGTCGGGATAGGCGCTCTTGATGCCGGAGAAGACCTGGCGGGTTTCGCCGCCGAGGTCGAGTTGCAGACGCAGCAGCTTGTCGGCGCCTTCCACATGCTCGGCGCTGATGATGCGGGCAATGCGCAGATCGACCTTGGCGAAGTCCTCGATGCCGATCACAGCCGGCGCTTCAGCCGGCTGGTTGGCCTTTGCCGCAGCCTTGGCATCGGCCGATTTCGCGGCGGCTTTCGCCGGCGCAGCAGCCACCGGCTGGGCATTCGCCAGCGAGTCCGT
Source organism: uncultured Moraxellaceae bacterium (assembly GCA_937928295.1). Lineage (GTDB taxonomy): Bacteria > Pseudomonadota > Gammaproteobacteria > Pseudomonadales > Moraxellaceae > Perlucidibaca. The sequence continues at coordinate 6,426 of CALEYY010000297.1, read as the reverse complement.
CGAATCCGCCACCATGGCCGCAACCAGCGTCGGGTCAACACGCGTCATCAGTGCCTGGAAAGTCTCGATGTGCTGACCGAGCAGCAGTTCGCGACGCGACTCCCAGTGGAAATCAGGCAGATTCAGGAAGCCGGCGCTCGCTTCAGCCATGGCTGGCAGCACCGGCGCCAGGTAAGTCATGAGCTGGCGGAACAGGTTGAGGCCGACCGAGCACACGGCCTGCACTTCGGCATCCATGCCCTCGACCTTGGCCAGCGCCCACGGCTTCTTCTCGTCGATGTACTGGTTGGCGCGGTCGGCCAGCGCCATGATCTCGCGGATGGCGCGGCCGAATTCACGCGCTTCGTAATGCGCGGCGATGCTATCGCCGGCAGCGATGAAGTCATTGAGCAGCTGCGGCTCGGCGCAGTCGGCGCTGAGCTGGCCATCGAAGCGCTTGCTGATGAAGCCGGCGCAGCGGCTGGCGATGTTGACGACCTTGCCGACCAGATCCGAGTTCACGCGCAGGGTGAAGTCTTCGAGATTGAGGTCGATGTCTTCGACCTTGCCGGAGAGCTTGGCGGCGAAGTAGTAGCGCAGGTATTCCGGGTTCAGGTGCTGCAGATAGGTCTGCGCCTGGATGAAGGTGCCGCGCGACTTCGACATCTTCTGGCCGTTCACGGTCAGAAAGCCGTGCGCGAACACGCCGGTCGGCTTGCGATAGCCCGCGCCTTCGAGCATGGCCGGCCAGAACAGCGCGTGGAAATACACGATGTCCTTGCCGATGAAGTGGTACAGCTCGGTGTCGCTGCCCACTTTCCAGTAGTCATCGAAGTCGAGGCCCGGCGTCTTCGCGCACAGGTTCTCGAAGCTGGCCATGTAGCCCACCGGGGCATCGAGCCAGACATAGAAATACTTGCCCGGCGCATCGGGAATTTCGAAGCCGAAGTAGGGCGCATCTCGTGAGATATCCCAGTCGGCGAGGCCGGACTCGAACCACTCGGCGAGCTTGTTGGCGACCTCTTCTTGCAGCGTGCCGCTGCGCGTCCACGCTTTCAGCATGGCCTCGAAATCGGGCAGCTTGAAGAAGTAGTGCTCGGACTCCTTCTCGACCGGCGTGGCGCCGGAGATGGTCGAGCGCGGGTTCTTCAGCTCGGTCGGCGAGTAGGTCGCACCGCAGACCTCGCAGGAGTCGCCGTACTGATCCAGCGCGCCGCACTTCGGGCAGTCGCCCTTGATGAAACGGTCGGCCAGGAACAGCTGCTTTTCGGGGTCGAAGAGCTGGCGTATCGCGCGCGTGGCGATATGCCCGCCGGCTTGCAGCGAACCGGCGGCCGCACCGGGCAGGCCGTCGCGCAGGCGTGTGTAGATCTGCGAGGCGCGGGCGCGGTTCTCGTCGGAATGCGTGGAGTGGTAGTTGTCGAAGCGGATGCCGAAGCCGGCGAAATCACGCTCGTGCTCGGCCTTCACATTGGCGATCTGCTGCTCCGGCGGCAAGCCGTTCTGCTCGGCCTTGAGCATGATCGCGGTGCCATGGGCGTCGTCGGCGCAGACATAGTGCGCCTCGTGACCGCGCGCGCGCTGGAAACGCACCCAGATGTCGGTCTGAATGTATTCAACGAGATGGCCGAGGTGGATCGGGCCGTTGGCGTAGGGCAGAGCGCTGGTAACGAGCAGGCGACGGGTCATTTCTTTCGGCAACTTCGACAGGTCAGAAATCGGGTCGACAATGATAGCACTTGCCGACCCGATCCCGCTGCCTGTGCGTGACAGGCTCAGGCGGCGTTGACTGCCCGCAGAGCGTAGCTTTCCAGTTCCTTCACGCGCTCGCTGATCAGGTGGCGATTGTCATGCTGCCAGGGGTGGAAGCCGGGGCGGTAGAAGTCCAAGTATTCCGGGATGATGCGCGTGAACATGCCCGGCTTGACCAGCAGGAATTTGGCGAAGCCGAGGGCATCGCGCCAGTTGCCGAGCTGGTTGTCGTGACGGAGCAGGCTGTACTGCATACGCATGGTGATGAGCAGGAAGAAAAAAGTGGCCTGAGCCATGCCGCGCACGCGCAGCCAGTAATCGTCTTCGGTGGCTGTGAACACATCGAAGGCCACGGCTTTGTGCTCGGTTTCTTCCACCGCATGCCACATGAACATGTCTGCCGTCATGCCTTGGACTTCCTCGATCACATCCGTTTGTTTCAGCATCAGGTTGGCGAGAATGGCGGTGAAATGCTCGAAGCCGACGGTCAGCGCCAGCTGCTCGCGGCGGCTGTATTTCTTCTTGGCAAAGCCCAGCGCCTTCTTCATGAAGATGAGCTTCTTTTCCAGCGGCAATTTGTGTTGATCAATCAGGGCCTGGTTGAACGCCTCGTGCTCTTTCCCATGATTGGCCTCCTGGCCGATGAAGGCGCGGATCTGCGCGCGCAGCTCAGGATCGGTAATTTCTTTCTCGTAGTTGCGCACGGCATGGATGAAAAAGCGCTCGCCATCCGGGAAAGTCGTGGACAGCGCATTCATGAAATGAGTTGTCCAAGCGTTGCCTTTGTACCAGTAGCGCGGCAACTCGGGGATGTCGAAATCCATGCGGCGCACGGTAATCGGAAGCGGAGTTTTGCTGATCATGATGAGTCTCGCTGAGTGAATATCGGGCGGTAATGACCCTACGCTGAGCATCGTGACCGATTGGTTTTGGGATGGTTAGGTGGTGGGCTGCCGGAAATCGGTCATTAGCGGCCAGTTGTGGCTTTTGCAGCGAGGGTGGGTAGCGAATGGGTTGGGCATGGTCTATCACTATAAGCAACAGTTTTCGCGCACACATTAGCTAGAGAAAAGGATAGGTATTACTATGCACGCATCGGTATTACTTCAGTCGAGAACGCTCATGCCAACGACCATGACCGTGAAAGGGCAGGTCACCATCCCCAAGCATATTCGCGATGCCTTGCATTTGATGCCCGGCATACAAGTGGAGTTTCTGGTCAACGAAGCCGGTCATGTTGTGCTGGTGCCAGGGCAGCAGCCTGAAACGGGCGAGGATCGCTTTGAGGCAGTTCGCGGACGAGCAGACATCAAATATCGAACCGATGAGCTGATGGCCTTGCTGCGCGGAGAGGCTTGATGCTGGTCGATACCAATGTGCTGATTGATGTGCTGGAGGATGACGCTGACTGGGCCGATTGGTCGTTGCAGCAGCTACGGGCGCAATCACAAGTTCATGAGCTGGTGATCAATCCGGTCATTTATGCTGAGCTGGCGCTCACATTCACCACTATCGAGGCGCTGGACGCGACGCTGGATCGTTTGCGCATGCCATTACGGGAGCTGCCCCGGCCAGCCTTGTTTCTGGCGGGCAAGGCGTTTGCCCGGTATCGTCAGCAGGGAGGTACTCGCCATTCGGTGCTGGCGGACTTCTTTATTGGCGCGCATGCGGCGGTCACCGGCATGCCCGTTCTGACTCGCGATGTCAGCCGCTACAAAAGCTATTTTCCGACCGTGCGATTAGTCTCGCCCGGCTTTTGATCATCGTGCAAAGCCGCCTGCGGCCAGCTACGATACGCCCCATTATTCAGCGGACACCGACTACCTCATGAGCATTACCCGCGCGGCCGTGGAGGCCGTCCTCGCTGCCCACAGCGACCCTTATCTCGGCCCCGACGCCACCTATCTGCTGCTCGCCGTCCCCCAGGATACGCAAGTCACCGACGATGGCCGCGTGTTTGCCCACATTGCGCTGCCGTATCCGCACGCAAATCCGGCCGAAGCCTTTGGCACGAAGCTGGAGGCGGCGCTGCATGTGGCCGGCGCACGCGATGTGCATATCCGCTGGTCGTTGGCGATTCCACGCATCAAGCCGCAGGGCGAGGTGGCACCGCTGACGCTGGCGCGCAATGTGATTGTGGTGGCGTCGGGCAAGGGCGGTGTGGGCAAGTCCACCACCGCCGTGAATCTGGCGCTGGCGCTATCTCGCGAGGGTGCCAAGGTCGGTCTGCTTGATGCCGACATTTACGGCCCCAGCCAGCCGACCATGCTCGGCGTCGGCAACGGCAAATACCCGGACACGGTGGATGACGCCTGGTTCGTGCCGCATCACGCGCATGGCATCGAGGTCATGTCTATCGGCTTCCTGCTGCAGGGCGATACGCCGGTGGTCTGGCGCGGCCCGAAGGCGACCGGTGCGCTGATTCAGCTGGTCACGCAGACGCGTTGGTCGTCGCTGGATTATCTAGTGGTAGACATGCCGCCGGGCACCGGCGACATCCAGCTCACGCTGGCGCAGCGCGTGCCGGTCGGCGGTGCGGTGATCGTGACCACGCCGCAGGATATCGCCACCATGGATGCGAAAAAGGGCATCGAGATGTTCCGCAAGGTCGACATCACCGTGCTCGGCGTGGTCGAGAACATGGCGCAGCACATCTGCTCGAACTGCGGCCACACGGAGCATATTTTCGGCGAGGGTGGCGGTGCGCGCATGGCGGCGCAGTACGACACCTCGTTGCTGGCTCAGCTGCCGCTGGATCGTCGCATTCGCGAGCAGACGGACAGTGGTGTGCCCACCGTCGTGGCCGAGCCGGATGGCGAGCTGGCCGGTTATTATCGCGAGATGGCGCGCCGCACGGCTGCCCGCCTGGCGCTGGGCCCGCGTGTGGCCGATACCCGCATTCCCTTGAACCCGACGCACTAAGCGCACCGACCGAGACCGCAGCATGAGCATCAAATCAGATCACTGGATTCGTCGCATGGCCGAGCAGCACGGCATGATCGAGCCGTTCGAGCCGGGTCAGGTTCGGCATTCGCCCGTGGATGGCCACAAGATCGTGTCTTATGGCACTTCGAGCTATGGCTACGATGTGCGCTGTGCAAACGAGTTTAAGATTTTTACCAACATCAATTCGACGATCGTGGATCCGAAGAATTTCGACGACAAGAATTTTGTCGATGTGGTGTCGGATGTTTGCATTATTCCGCCGAACAGTTTTGCGCTGGCGCGGACGGTGGAGTATTTCCGGATTCCTCGGTCGACGCTGGTGGTGTGCTTGGGCAAGAGCACTTATGCACGATGCGGGATCATTGTGAATGTGACGCCGCTGGAGCCGGAGTGGGAGGGGCATGTGACGCTGGAGTTCTCCAATACCACTAACCTGCCGGCGAAGATCTACGCTAACGAGGGCGTGGCGCAGATGCTGTTCTTTGAGTCGGATGAGATTTGTGCGACGTCCTATAAGGATCGGGGTGGGAAGTACCAGGGGCAGACGGGCGTTACGCTGCCTAAGACTTGACTCGGCCATCCGGTGCGGCCTGACACTGGAAAACACGCCGCAAGTACGTCCATGTAGGCTCTCATGCGCCATCCATGGCGCATGACGGTTTTCCAGTGTCAGGCCGCACCGGATGAGCAGCGTTCTTTTTTCGGGCGTTCGCGCCGTGACCTTGGAGCTTCAATATGTCGCATCGTCTTACGCTCGATTTTTTTCTGAACGATTGGCTGCAAGCTGAAACGCTTTGTCAGCGGCTGTTTCACGCTGAGCACAATCGCGACACCTTTGATGCGGTACTCGATCTCAGCGAGCAGATTGCGACGGAGCAGTTTGCGCCGATCAATCGGCTCACGGATATCCAGGAGCCGGAGTTTGATGGCGTGAAGGTGCATCTGCCGAAGGAGACGCCGATTGCGTTGGCGGCCTTTAATGAGGCGGGGCTGATGGCGGCGAGCAAGCCGGCGGCGGTGGGCGGTATGCAGCTGCCGACTGTGGTCGAAATGGCGTCGATGAGCTTTTTCTATAAGGCCAGTGTGTCGCTGGCGGCTTATCCGATGCTGACGCGCGGCAATGCCAATACGATTTTTGCGCATGGCTCGCCTAAGCAGATCGAGGTGTTTGCGAAGACGGGTTTTGCGGGGACGACCTACGGCACGATGTGTTTGAGTGAGCCGCAGGCGGGGTCGAGTCTTTCCGATATTGCGACTCGGGCGGTGCCGGAGGTTGGTGGCGAGGATGATGTGCTGGGCGCGCGCTATCGGCTGACCGGCAACAAGATGTGGATCACCGGCGGCGAGCATGAGATGGGCGACAACATCATCCATCTGGTACTGGCGAAGATTCCGGGGACGGATGGTAAGCCGGTGCCGGGGGTGAAGGGCATTTCGCTGTTCATCGTGCCGCGTATTTTGGTGGACGCCGAGGGCCGACCGACCGGGCAGCGCAATGATGTGGCGCTGGCGGGGCTGAATCACAAGTGCGGCTATCGCGGCGCGGTGAATACGCTGCTCAATTTCGGCGAGGGCAAGTTCCCGGTGGACGGTCGGGCGGGGGCGGTGGGCTATCTCATCGGTGGCGTCGGCAATGGTCTGCGCTGCATGTTCACGCTGATGAACGAGGCGCGCATCGCGGTCGGCCTCGGAGTAGACGGCGACGGTGGCGATGCCCATCTTAGATCGGAAGAGCGTCGTGTAGGGAAA
>CALEYY010000296.1 GCA_937928295.1 uncultured Moraxellaceae bacterium | reverse complement strand
CCCGCTACGTCCGGTCACGCTCGAATTGCCCTCCTCGCAGCAGTTCCCTTCTACGCCCGCAGAAACGCAGTCGTGGACGAAGAAGGAGATGGCACCCTTCAATCCGCCTTGGGTGGAACTGGACACATCGTTTCAATGGCGCCTCTTCCGGCAAACGATCGCCGACATTTTCCGCCTGGCGAGCCATCATTGCCAAGGTCTGAAAAAGTTTTTGCGCGGCTTCTGCTTCTGGTTGCGTAAATTGCGTCAGTGCTGCTGCTGTTACTCCTTTGGTATCAGCAGCCTCCGAGATATTGCGATCCTGCGTTATAGCCGCCCCACCACGCCGGACATACGGCGCTGAAGGCAACTGAGTTACCGAAGATGTTTGGCAATAAGTGCATTGCACTAACTGACGCGCTTGCTGATCACGAAAAGCATCGCTAGAAGCAAACCAGCCCTCGAAACGATGCCCGTTGCCACACAGAAGATCAAGAATAATCATCTGACATTCCGCAGCAAAAATTGATGCAGGGCGTCTTCAGAAATCCCCCTTGATGGGTTGCTCTTATCAACGCCCATGCCTGGCTTCGTTTAACCCTTCGCCAGTTCCGCTTCAATCGCATACTCCACCTCATCGGGTAGCTTGGCGCCTTGGCTGGAAAAAAACTTAATGCCGTTATCATAGTAAGGGTTGTGCGAGGCTGAAATGACGATGCCCGCCTGCGCGCCAGCCTTCACGACGCCGATCCGGCGCAAGCGTTCGACCTCTTGCGCAAGCACTACCCGATCCGTCGCGAATTCCCCGCGCATCGGGTTCACGCCAGCGCCGATGACCCGTTGTATCCGCTGCTGTCAGCGCTCGGATTCTGCTGTTAGCATTCGCAAAATTTACCCTGCTTTTCACCGTGCCTGCTGCGGGAGGAACTGCCTCGATGTTGAAATTCTTTGTCGTCGCCTACCTGGTGATTTCTGTCGTGATCGGCCTGCTCGCGGCCCTGCGCGTGAAAAACTCCAAGGACTATGTGTCTGCCGGCCGGCACCTGCCGCTGTATGTACTCACCGCCACCATGTTCGCGACCTGGTTCGGCTCCGAATCCGTGCTGGGCGCACCGCCGACCTTTCTTGCCGATGGCGTTGGTGGCATCGTCGCCGACCCGTTCGGCGCCGGCTTCTGCCTCATCCTCGCCGGCATGTTTTTCGCCCGCAAACTCTACCGCCGCAACATGCTCACCATCGGCGACTTCTTCAAGGCCAAGTACGGACGCGGCGTCGAGTTCTCGACCTCGGCCGCCATCATGCTGTCCTATCTGGGTTGGGTGTCGGCGCAGATGATCGCGCTTGGCGTCGTCTTCAGCAGCCTCAGCGATGGTGCCGTTTCGCGTGACATGGGCATCTGCATCGGCGCCGGCATCGTGGTGCTCTACACCATGTTCGGCGGCATGTGGTCGGTCGCCGTTACCGACTTCATGCAGATGGTCATCATCATCATCAGCCTGCTCATCATCGCCGTCTTTGTGTCCGATCAGGTCGGCGGCGTGAGCGTGGTCATCGATCACGCCGCCGCTGCCGGCAAGTTCGACAACCTTTGGCCCGAGCCGACGCTGGCGGCCGCGCTGGCTTGGATAGCAGCCTTCATCACGCTCGCACTGGGCTCGATTCCGCAGCAGGATGTATTCCAGCGCCTGAACTCGGCGGCCAACGAGAACATTGCCGTCACCGGCACCATCCTCGGCGGCATCGGCTACCTCGTGTTCTGCATGGTGCCGCTGTTCCTGACCTATGCCGCTGTCATCATCGACCCCGCCATGGTCGCCCGCGTCGCCGCCTCCGACGCCCAGCAGATTCTGCCGACACTGGTGCAGGAACATATGCCGCTGGTCATGCAGGTGTTGTTCTTTGGTGCCTTGCTGTCGGCCATCATGTCCACAGCTTCCGGCACCTTGCTGGCACCATCCACTCTGTTTGCCGAAAACATTCTGCGTCCGGCCATGCCGACCCTGACCGACAGCCAGTTTCTGTGGCTGCTGCGCAGCACCGTGCTGGTATTCGGCATGCTGGTGTCGTGGTTCGCCATCAAGTCCGACGCCAGCATTTTCGAGATGGTTGAGAATGCCTACAAGGTCACGCTGGTCGCCGCGTTCGTACCGCTCACGGCCGGGCTGTACTGGTCACGGGCGAACAAGCTCGGCGCGGTGCTGTCGATCGCTGGTGGCGTCACGAGCTGGTTGCTGCTGGAAGCGGTTGCTCCGGAAGGTGTTTGGCCACCACAACTGGTGGGATTCCTGGTGGCAATTGCCGGCATGCTGATTGGCGGCTTTGTGTCGCGGGAGAGGGCGCCGGCCTGACAAGTCGGGCGCCGTCGGTGAACGCCGCTCAGACAGTCACCTGCCTCAACACCGCCACCAAACTGCCCGCCTGATTCTGCGCTGGAATCACGCCTGCCTCATCCAGCAGCTTGTGCAGCTTGGGCAAATTCCAGCACGGCGCGGTCGGCATAAAGTGATGCTCCAGGTGATAGTGCTCGTTGTGCGGCGCGAACAGCAATTTTTCCAGCCAGTTCGCCTGTGAGGTACGGGCGTGCTGCAGCGGGTTGGTGCTGAAGGCATCGGCCACCACGGCATGATCAGCAATCTGGCGGATACGCATGCAGATCGGCAGGATGAACACGAACGCCGCGACCCAGAGCAAATAAAGCCAGCCATTCCCCAGCCACGCCAGCACACTGGCCATGCCGACCTGCCAGAGCAGGGCAATATGCCCGTTGTTGCGCACGAACACGGCGGCATAGCCGAACACGCCCTGCGGGGCCGGCTGAACGCGCTCGATTTTGCCGGTCAGCTCGTATTTCCAGTAGCCCGCTGCCATGCCCATGAGCCCGATGATGGACTTGATGCCAGTCAGGCCGGAGGCATCGCGCAGCAGCTTGCGGCGCAGACTAGCCGCGCGCACCGGATATTGCTCGGTCATCACCAGATCCGGATCTTCGCGAGTGCCGGCCAGGCGGTGATGCGTCATGTGGTAGGCGCGGTAGCCCGGCATGCTTTGCAGGATGGGCAGGGCGCAGAGGTATTCGCCGATGCCGTCGTTGAGTTTAGCCGAGGCGAACAGCGAGCGATGCGAGGCTTCGTGCTGCAGGATGGCAAAGCCCGCTTGCGCTGCCGCCAGCAGCAGCACCGACAACACAAAGACCAGCGGATGTGGCCACAGCAGACTGAGTGCAAAGGCCAGCACGATCAGCGCCCAGTCCTTGCTAACCTCCAGCGCACCGCGCCAGTCGGACTTGGCATTGATCTCGGCGCGTTGTGCCGGAGACAGCTTGAATGTGGACATTTCATTACCTATAAAATTGTTTAAAGTAAAAATTATGTAATAAACAAGCCTAGCTTAGCGCGAATCCCGGCATTTGCAAGCGGGCAGGTCATTCAGCATCTATAATTCGCGCCGATGTCTTTTCCGTGGAGCCGCTCATGTCTCGCCAAGCCCGTTTGCACAGCCTCTTGCAGCACGCCTTCAGCCCTGATTTTCTCGATGTGTTGAACGAGTCGCACAACCACGGCGGCCCGGCCACCGAGAGCCATTACAAGGTCACGCTGGTGAGCACGGCGTTTGCCGGCTTGCGTGCCGTGGCTCGGCATCAGCGCGTCTATGCCCTTACGCAGGATGAGATGGCGCAGGGCATGCACGCGCTGGCCTTGCACCTCTATACGCCGGAAGAGTGGGCTGCCACGGGCGCTGCACCGGCCAGCCCGGCCTGTCTGGGAGGCAGCAAGCATGGATGATGCTCCTGTGACGAGCGAGTTTGTGGTGGCGGCGCTCTACCACTTTGCTCGCATCGACGATTTCCGCGATCTGCAGGCTCCGTTGCTGGCGCTGTGCGAGCACGAGGGCATTCGCGGGACCTTGCTGCTCGCGCAGGAGGGCGTGAACGGCACCATCTCCGGTTCGCGTCAGGGCATCGATGCCGTGCTGGGCTGGCTGCGTGCCGATCCGCGCCTGCAGGGGCTGGAGCACAAGGAGTCGTTCAGCGATAGGCATCCCTTTGTGCGGTTGAAGATCAAGCTCAAGAAAGAGATTGTCACGCTCGGTGTGCCGTTTGTGGACCCGACGGCGGTGGTCGGCACCTATGTCGCGCCATCCGAGTGGAATGCGCTGATTCAGGATCCGGATGTCATCGTGATTGATACGCGTAACGACTACGAGGTGGCCATTGGCAGCTTCGAGGGCGCGATTGATCCGCACACGCAGACTTTCCGGCAGTTTCCGCAGTATGTTGCCGAGCAGCTCGACCCGGCGAAGCACAAGAAGGTGGCGATGTTCTGCACCGGCGGCATTCGCTGCGAGAAGGCATCGAGCTATATGCGCCAGCAGGGTTTTGCCGAGGTCTATCACCTCAAGGGCGGCATTCTGAAATACCTGGAAGAGGTGCCGGCCGAGGAAAGCCTGTGGCGCGGCGAGTGCTTTGTGTTTGATGAGCGCGTGGGGGTTACGCATGGCCTGGCCGAGGGCGTTGCCGAGCTGTGCTACGGCTGTCGTCGCGCTATCACGCCGGAAGACAAGCTGGAGCCGGGTTATGAGGACGGCATTAGTTGCCCAGCCTGCAATGATGGCTTAAGTGAGCATCAGCGGGCGCGCTTTGCCGAGCGGAAATTGCAGAAGCGTCTGGCCACGGAACGCGCGGCAGGCCAGCGCAAGTGAGTATGACTTGCGTGGCCCGCCCGGATGACTCAGGGATTCGCGGGCGCGTGAAACAGCAGGTACAGCTCGGTGATCAGATCCGGGATCGATGCCGTCATGTCTTTCAGCAGCTTCTTGTCGCGACGCAGCGTTTGCAGGTCGTCGTCCTCGATCAGGTCCGACAACACCACCATCGGCAGCGTCAGGTCGGCGATGTCATCTTCGTTGCCGGCGTACCAGCGGTCTTCGTCCAGGAACAGGCCTTCCATGAAACCGACACACCAGTCGCTGAGGCTGTTCGCCTCGTCCGGATCGGCGATCAGCGGGCAGGGCAGTTCCAGGCGCGAACCGTGGTAAAGCACGGCGTGGATGCTCTTCTGCCAAGCTTGCAGCTGCTGCGTCAGCACAGCCATCTGCGCGCGGTCCATGCTGCCATCTTCGTCCTCAAAAAAGGCGGCAAGGGCATCGGCATCGAGCGCGCCACGCGGGCCGACCGTGATGGCGGTGAGAAAGCCGTGAGCGCCATGAAAATCCAGGCCATGCTCATTGGCTTCGCTATCGAGAAAATCTTCCAGCGCATTCAGGGTGCCGGTCGGCAGGGCGTATTGTTCGTGCATGTCGTTCTCCAGGGCAATGCCCGCGATTGTAGTGCGGCAACGCGCAGGGATGTGAGGTTTCCGGCATGAAGTCATTACAAAACGATCTCGCCGCGCAGGCGCGCGAAGTCTTGCAGCGGGTCTGGGGCTACGGCGATTTCCGCAGCCAGCAGGCCGAGATTGTGACCCGTGTGGCCAGCGGTGAAGATGCCTTGGTGCTGATGCCCACCGGCGGCGGCAAGTCGCTGTGCTATCAAGTGCCTGCGTTGATGCGGCCGGGCACGGCGATTGTCATTTCGCCACTGATTTCGCTGATGCAGGATCAGGTCGCCACGCTCTTGCAACTGGGTGTGCGTGCCGCTTACCTGAGCAGTTCGCTGGATGCCCACGAGGCGCGCGCCATCGAGTCGCAGCTGCTCGACGGCAGCCTCGATCTGCTCTACATGGCACCGGAGCGGCTGGTCACGGCTCGCACGCTGGATATCCTGCAGCGTACGCCGATCTCGTTGTTTGCCATTGATGAAGCGCATTGCGTGTCGCAGTGGGGGCACGATTTCCGCTCCGATTATCTCGGCCTGTCGGTGCTCGCCGAGCAGTTCCCGCAGGTGCCGCGTCTGGCGCTGACGGCCACCGCCGACCTGCGTACCCGTGCCGACATCAAGCGTCTGCTGCGCCTCGAAAACGCCGAGGTCTATCTCAGCAGCTTCGACCGCCCGAACATTTTCTATCGCATCCTGCCGCGTCTGAATGCGCTGGAGCAGCTCACCGATTTCATCAAGCGTGAACACCCGACTGACGCCGGCATTGTCTATTGCCTGTCGCGAGCGAAAACCGAAAAGGTCGCGGAAGCCTTGCAGGCGCGTGGCTTTCCGGCGGTGGTCTATCACGCCGGGTTGCCGGCGCATGAGCGCGAGGCCAACCAGACCAAATTCCTGCGCGAAGAGGGTGTGATTGTGGTGGCCACGATTGCCTTCGGCATGGGCATCGACAAGCCCAATGTGCGTTTCGTCGCGCACCTCGATCTGCCGAAAAGTCTGGAAGCGTATTACCAGGAGACCGGGCGCGCCGGGCGTGATGGCCTGGCGTCCACCGTCTGCCTGTTTTACGGCTTGCAGGATGTCATCAAGCATCAGCAGATGCTGGCGCAGTCAGAGGGTAGCGAAGAGCACAAGCGCCATGAGCGACGCCGCATCGATGCCATGCTGCAGCTCTGCGAAACTACCGATTGCCGTCGCCAGTTGCTGCTGCGCTATTTCGACGAGCACATGCCCAAGCCCTGCGGCCACTGCGATATCTGCGCCGAGCCGGTGGCCACCTGGGATGCCACCGAGGCGGCGCGCATGGCGCTGTCGGCGGTGTATCGCAGCGGTCAGCGTTACGGCGTGGAGTATGTGGTGGAGCTGCTGGTCGGCAAGCGCACCGATCGCATCGTGGCCAATAACCACGAGCAGCTGGCGGTATTTGGCCAAGGCCAGAGCCTGAGTCTGAAGAGCTGGCGCAGCCTATTCCGGCAGCTGCTGGCCAAAGGTTTGCTGCTGGTGGATGGCGATGGTTTCGGCACGCTGCGTCTGGCGCCGGAATGCCGCCCGCTGCTCAAGGGCGAAGTCACGCTGGCCCTGCGTCAGGACAAAGACACGCTGACCGCGCAGCGCCGCAGCTCCACGGCCAGTCGCGCCAGCCAGACGCTGGATGCCGCCGATCAGCCGCTGTGGCTTGCGCTGCGGGCCTGTCGTCGTGAGCTGGCGGTGGCGCAGGGCGTGCCGCCCTATGTCATCTTCCATGACAGCACGCTTATGTCCATGGTCGAGCACATGCCGCTGAGCCTGAGCGAGATGCGCCAGATCGGCGGCATCGGTGACAGCAAGCTCACCCGCTATGGCGACGATTTCCTGGCCATCATCCGCCAGCATGTCGATGCGCTGGTCTGAGTTCTGGCCTGAGCCATGACGCAATCAATCGCCGACTACCAGCTCGTCCGCAGCGCGCGCCGCACCGTGGCCATCCACATTCGCCAGGACGGCGTGGTGCTAGTGCGCGCGCCGTTGCGCATGCCCACGACCTTTATCGATGACTTTGTGCAGAGTCGCCGCGACTGGATTGCCCGGCATCTGACGGAGATCGCTCAGCGCAAATTGCAGCGCGCCCATGCCTCTGAAAGCGAGGCTGAAGTGGAGGCTGTCTGGTGGCATCTGGGCGAAGCTTTGCCGCGTGAAGGACGCAGTGACGCGCAGTGGCTAGCTTGGCAGAAGGCGGAAGCATTGGCCTATCTGCCGGCTCGCCTGCTGGCTTTGGCGGCTGCGCTAGGCCCGGCCTGGCAGCCACGCCAGATCAAGCTCCGGCGCATGCGCTCACGCTGGGGCAGCTGCTCGCATCAGCGCGACATCACGCTCAATACCGTGCTCATGCACATGCCGCCCAGCTGCATCGACTATGTGCTGCATCACGAGTTGTGCCACTTGCACGAGTTCAACCACAGCCCTGCATTTTATGCCTTGCAGGGCCGGGTCTGCCCGGATTGGGCGTTGCAGAAGAAAGCGCTGAATACCTTTGCTGAGCGGCTCAGACCCGCGTAACGCGCTCCAGCCATTGCTTCACGCGATTGGCGTCACCGATGCGCGTGTACTTGCCCCAGGAGTCCATGAGCACGATCACCACCGGCACATCGCGAATGCGCGCGAGCATGACCAGGCAGCGCCCGGCCTCGTTGATGAAACCCGTCTTGGACACGCCAATATCCCAATCCGGCAGATCGGAAGAGCGTC
>CALEYY010000295.1 GCA_937928295.1 uncultured Moraxellaceae bacterium | reverse complement strand
CCGCTGGGTTTGTTCATCGGCTTGTTGCTGGCGCTTGGTCGCCTCTATCTCGATAACGAAATGGCGGTGCTGGCGGCGGCGGGTGTGGGGCCGGGGCATGTCATTCGCTGGTTGCTGCCGGCCACTGCGCTGGTGACGCTGCTGACCGCGCTGATGGCGCTGTGGTGGTCGCCCAGCGGTGTCGCCGAGTCCGATCGCATCTACGCCGAGCAGGCCAACCGCAGTACCTTCGAGCTGATTCAGCCGGGCCGCTTCCAGCGCGTCGGCGAGCGCATGCTCTATGCCGACATGAGCCCGGACAAGTCCACCTTGCGCTCGGTCATCCTGCTGGAAACGCAGCCGGCCTCGGCCAATGCGGCAGCTAATACGGCCACTGATGGCGAGCGTCAGATCATTGTGCGAGCCCGTGAGGGCCGGCGCGTGAAAGATCCAGTGCTCGGGCCGGATACAGTCGAGCTTCTCGATGGCGAGCGCTGGCTCTTGCGAGCAGGGGCTGCCGATTACCAGCGCGTGGCCTTCGAGCGCTACCGTCTGCGCCTGAAGCAGGCGGAGCTGCCGGTCACGGACAACAACTTGGCGGCACTGTCTACGCCTGCACTCTGGCAAATACGCGCCGACAGCCCGAAAGCGGCAGCGGAGTGGGGCTGGCGTGTCTCGCTGGTCTTCATGGTGCCCATTGTGGCCTTGCTGGCGTTACCGCTGGCCAAGGTCAATCCGCGCCAAGGTCGTTACCTGAAGCTGCTGCCGGCCATCGTCTTGTACCTGAGCTATGTTGTGCTGTTGGCGGCGGTCAAGAGCGGCATCGAGAAAGAGTCGATTGCGGTCAGCGCAAACTGGGGCGTGCATGCCATCTATCTGTTGCTGGCTTTGGTGATGCTGCATGGCAAGCCGCGTCGTAGCAGCCCGAACCCGGCAGACCAAAAGCCAGCAGGGAGCGCAACCGCATGAGCCGCCTGGGTCGTTATGTCAGTGTCACCGTGTTGTCCAGCATGTTGCTGGTGCAGGCACTGCTGCTGGGGCTGGATCTGGTGTTCAGCTTCATCGGCGAGCTCGACAATGTGAAGGGCAGCTATGGCGCTTTTGATGCCTTCCGCTACACGCTGTATGTGCTGCCGCGTCATGCCTATACCGTATTGCCGATGTCGGCATTAATCGGCGCGCTGGTCGGGTTGGGTGCGTTGGCATCGAGTTCGGAGCTGACGGTGATGCGTGCTGCCGGCATCAGTATTGCGCGCATTGTGTCCTGGGTTATGGCGGGAGCCTTGTCCATCATCCTTATGGGCTTGGCACTGGGCGAATTCGTGGTGCCGGTGACCGATCGTCAAGGCGAAACCTTGAAAGCGCGCGCGCAAGGGCAGGACTACACGCCTGGTCGTATCAATGGCTATTGGCAGCGCGAGGGCCAGGAGCTGATCAACATTCAGCTGGTCACGCCGGAAGGGCAGCTGCTCGGCGTCAGCCGGTATCGCTACGATGAAAAAGGTCTGCTGCAGGAAGCCAGCTTTGCCGCCACGGGCGAGTATCTCGGCAAGACCGGCTGGCAGTTGCAAGATTTACGGGCGACACAGTTTCAGGCCGATGGCAGCAGCAAGATCAATGCGCAGGCGCAAGTGCTGTGGCCGGTACGCCTGACGCCAGACTTCCTGCGCGTTGCCGCTGCCGATCCTGAGCAGCTCGGGCTGGCAGACTTGCGACTGTATTCGCGTTATCTGCACAAGCAGGGTCTGGATGCCGGCAATTACGACCTGCAGTTCTGGAAGAAAGCCTTGAGCCCGCTAGCAGTATTTTCCATGGTGCTGATTGCCTGCTCGTTCATCTTCGGGCCTTTGCGCTCGGTGACGCTGGGCTTGCGCATCATCACCGGCGTGCTGGTTGGCCTCGTTTTTCGCTACGGTCAGGATGCCGCCGGTTTTGCCAGCTTGCTCTTTCACGGCTCGCCGTTCTGGGCCACGCTGCTGCCCATTGCGTTTTGCCTGATGGCCGGCTCATACGCCATTTACCGGGTGCGATAGCGATGACCAGTTGGCAACGATGGTCGGCGACCGATATCGGCAATCGCCGCGCGCAGAATGAAGATGCTCTGGTCTGTCGTGACTACGACGGTTTGTGGGCGGTGATCGACGGCATGGGCGGCATCAATGCCGGCAATGTCGCCAGCGCCGCGCTGGCACACGCCATCGAGCACATGGAGCTGAAGTCGTCACTGGCCGACGCGGTCGATCAAATCGAGGATCTGGTGCTGGCCGTACACGATCAACTGCACGAGTTTGCTCAGCAGGAAACGCCACGCCGTACACTGGGTTGCACTCTCGGCTTGATGCGTCTGACGCAGACCTGGGGCCTGCTGGCCTGGGTCGGGGATGTCCGTGCGTATCGCTGGCGCGAACAAGAGCTGACGCGCCTGACGCAGGATCATCTCGGCCCTGAACAGGAGCTGACACGCCTGATTGGCGATGGCGAGCTGCTGCCGGACTTTGCCATCGTGCGGGTGCAGGCGGGTGATCGCTACCTGCTTTGCAGCGACGGCCTGCACAACGAAATTCCGGATGCGCGCCTGGCCTGGTGGCTGGCGCATGAGCCGGAGATTGCGCAGCGCGAACTGGTTGCCGAAGCTTTGGCGGCCGGCGGGCGCGACAACCTCAGCTTTGTCATTCTCGATGTCGATAGCGACGCTTCAACACCCGGAACAACGCCATGACAGCCGCGCGTGATGATCTCAGTGAAGTCAACGCAGCCTTGCGCGAGCTGGTGCGATTGCAGCTGGCCGGCGAGTTGCCGGCGCAAGAGGCCTGGCACACACGCCGGCAGATGCTCAACTCGGTCGAGGCTGCCTGGAATGATCTTCGGCACGATCTGACTCCCGAAGCACTGGCCAGCAAACAGGTGTTGAAAGCACCGGTGCCGCTGCGCCAGAGCCTGTTCCAGCGCTTGCAGCAGCGGCCAACCTGGAGTTGGCATTTGCCGCGTCTGCAGCTGGCCTTGCCGACTTTGCGCTGGCCGACTCTGCATTGGCGGCCCTTGTTCAGCGCCTTGGCGCATCTGCCTTGGTGGCCGCTGTTTCTGCTGGCGGCACTGGCCACCTTCTATTATGTGAGCACGCTCTGACGAGTCAGTGTGAACAGCGCTCGCTCAGTGCTGTGACTTGTCGCCAAACAAACCTAGAAAGCGATACGGCTTGCGCGCTGCCGCCGGCACGCGCAGCACATCCGTGTTCGACAGCTGATCGTGCAGACTGCGACCCACCCCGAAACTGAGCGGCAACAAGGCCCACAGATAGTTCGCCGCCAGCCCCGCAAAAACGCTGATCGTCAACGCGCGCAGATCATGCGGGTGCAACATCCACGACGCAGTAGCGCAGAGTACCGGCAGTGCGCTGGCAGCGATGAAGCGCTGAAGACTGCGCCCCCAGGTCAAGCGTTGACCCCTTAGATCACGGACCTCCAGACGCCAGGTCTGCATGCCCAGGGTCTGTCCGCTGCGTGTCCAGCAATAGCTATAAAAGCAGAAGATCGCACCCAGACTAAGCGGAAACATCAGGCCTTGGCGGATGGCGGGCGAGAGCAGTACGGCATTGTTGCCTGCTGATGCTGCTGAGGGCGTGAAAATCGCAATGGTGATGACATTGATGACAAAGACCAGCGCGATAAGCAGCAGGCTGTCGTACATCAGTGCCACAAGGCGAACGCCGACACCCGCACGCGGCAGCGCCTGAACAGTGGGTGTTGGTGCAGCAGGGATGCGTTTCTTGCGACCGGAAGCGGTACGGCGAGACATGACTCGAACTCAGCGATTAGAGGAGCTGAATAATAACTGAATGCTGTTGAAGCGAGGGGTGCAAATCTAGCGTGTTTCTAATGGTGCCGAGAAAGGGAATCGAACCCTTACGATGTCTCCACCGGCGGATTTTGAGTCCGCTGCGTCTACCAGTTCCGCCATCTCGGCCCGAGAAGGTGCGCGGATTATAGCGATGCCATGATGGCCGTCAATAGCGCCGGCAAGCCTTGTCGCGGCGAAACAGCAGCGGGCTGTTATACTGCGCGCCCTTTTTCATGTGTTCCGGTACTTTCCGGCAGACCGCGAGTTGGCATGCAGCGTAGCGATTTCCATTTTGACCTTCCCGATGAGCTGATCGCGCGCTATCCGCTGCCCGAGCGCAGCGCCTCGCGCTTGCTCTGCCTGGATGCCGACAGCGGAGATGTGAAACATCAGCACATGCGCGCCCTGCCGTCGCTGCTGCGCGCCGGCGATTTGCTGGTGTTCAACCAGTCGCGCGTGATGCCGGCACGCCTGTTCGCGCACAAGGCCAGTGGTGGTCAGGCAGAGATCCTGATCGAGCGCTTGCCGTCACCACAGGAAGCACTGGCGCATGTGCGTGCCAGCAAATCACCCAAGCCCGGCAGTGAATTGATTCTGGCCGATGGCACGCGCATTCGCATGCGTGAACGCGCCGGCGATCTCTTCCTACTGGTTGCCGACGAACCCTGGCAGGGCCTGATGGCGCGCTTGGGCGAGATGCCGCTGCCGCCGTATTTCGGCCGAGCCGCCGAGGCGTCGGATCAGGAGCGCTATCAGACCGTGTATGCGCAAGAGGCCGGCTCCGTGGCGGCGCCCACGGCCGGCCTGCATTTCGATGAGCCCTTGCTGGCGGCCTTACGCGCACGCGGCATCGAAATCGCTTTCGTGACGCTGCATGTGGGCGCCGGCACCTTCCAGCCGGTGCGTGCCGATGACCTGCGCGATCATGTCATGCACGCCGAATGGCTCACCGTCAGCGCCGACACCGTGGCCGCGGTGCTGGCCGCGAAAGCGCGAGGCGGCCGGGTCGTGGCCGTTGGCACGACCAGTGTGCGTGCGCTGGAGTCTGCCGCGTGGGCCGGGCAGGGCGTTGATCCTGACGCATGGTCGCTGGCCGCCGGTTTTCCAGCCGGTAACGGCCGGGCTGTTGAAACGCTGCAGCCCTTTGCCGGCGACACGCGCATGTTCATCACGCCGGGCTACCCTTGGCAGCTGGTGGATGCACTGGTGACCAATTTTCATTTGCCGGAATCGACACTGCTCATGCTGGTGTCGGCGCTGGCCTCGCGCGAATCGGTGCTGGCGGCGTATGCCGAAGCCATCGCTGCGCGTTATCGTTTTTTCAGTTATGGCGATGCCATGTTCATTGCGCGCGACCTCACAGCCTGTGAGCCAGCCGCCAGTGACACGGCTCGGCCTTCGGAGTTCTGATGCAATTCACCCTGAAAGCCACCGACGGCAAGGCCCGTCGCGGCGAACTCAGCTTTGATCGCGGCACCGTGCAGACGCCGGCGTTCATGCCGGTAGGCACCTACGGCACGGTCAAGGGCATGCTCCCGCGTGACATCCATGCCATTGGTGCCGAGATCATTCTCGGCAACACCTTTCATTTGTGGCTTCGACCCGGCACCGAGGTCATCAAGGCACATGGCGATCTGCACGATTTCATGCAGTGGCAAGGGCCCATCCTCACTGATTCCGGCGGCTTCCAGGTATTCAGTCTGGGCAAGCTGCGCAAGATCACCGAGGAGGGCGTGAAGTTCCAGTCGCCGGTGGATGGCAGCCGCGTGTTCATGAGCCCCGAAGACAGCATGCACATCCAGCGCGACCTCGGCTCCGACATCGTCATGATCTTCGATGAGTGCACGCCGTACCCGGCCACGCATCAGGAAGCCGACAAGTCCATGCAGCTGTCGCTGCGCTGGGCGAAACGCTCGAAGGATGCTCACGAGGGCAACCCGAACGCTTTGTTCGGCATCGTCCAGGGCGGCATGTACGAAGATCTGCGTCTGCAATCGCTGGCCGGCCTGGAAGCGATCGGCTTCGACGGCTATGCCATCGGCGGCCTGTCTGTCGGCGAGCCGAAAGAAGACATGATCCGCATTCTCGACTTCCTGCCGGAGCATCTGCCGGCAGACAAGCCGCGTTATGTCATGGGCGTCGGCAAGCCAGAGGATCTGGTCGAGGGCGTGCGTCGCGGCATCGACATGTTCGACTGCGTCATGCCCACCCGCAACGCGCGCAACGGCCACTATTTCGTCACCGATGGCATCGTGCGTATTCGCAACAGCCAGTACAAGACCGATACCGGCCCGCTCGATCCGCACTGTGATTGCGAGGCTTGCACCGGCTTTACCCGAGCCTATCTCTACCACCTCGACAAATGTGGCGAGATGCTCGGTGCCCAGCTCGGCACCATCCACAATCTGCGCTATTACCAGCGCCTCATGGCGGGTTTGCGTGAGGCTATTGAAACCGGTAGATTGCAGGCCTTCGTGGATGACTTCTATGCCCGTCGTGGCCTGCCCACGCCCCCGCTTAACCCTTAAAACTGGAGTGTTGCAATGAGTTTCCTGATTTCTGATGCCATGGCTGAAGGTGGCGCTGCTGTTGCCGGTCAACCGTCCATGACGGGCCAGCTTGTCATGCTGGTCGGCTTTGTGGTGATTTTCTACTTCCTGCTCTGGCGTCCGCAGGCTAAGCGCCAGAAGGAAGCGCGCGCGCTTGTCGATAACTTGCAGAAGGGCGATGAAGTGGTTTTCGCCGGCGGTCTGCTCGGTCGCATCGTCAAGCTCGAAGGTGATTTCGCCGTGGTCGCGCTCAACGACACCATGGAAGTCAAAGTCCAGAAAGCATCGGTTGTTGCCAGCCTGCCCAAGGGTACGCTGAAGAGCCTCTGAGTTATCTTGCGCCCGAGCTGATCGGGCGCTTTCCTTTTTTGTGTCTGCAGGTGTTCGCATGCGTTTCCCCGCCTGGAAATATGCCCTGATCTTCGTGGTCATGCTGGTCAGTTCGATTTATGCCCTTCCCAACTTCTATCCGGACGAGCCCGCCTTGCAGGTCTCAGGTGCGCAAGCCAGCGTGCCGGTGGATGCCGATCTGCTGAAGCGCGCCGCTTTTGCGCTGGATGAAGCGAAGATTGTTCATCATGGCGATGAAGTTCAGGCCAAGGGTGTGCTGCTGCGCTTGAATACACCGGAAGCGCAGGTGCAGGCGCAGGCCGTCTTGCGTCGTGCCCTGGGCGAAAATTATGTGGTGGCGCTGAACCTGGCGCCGACCACGCCGCACTGGCTCAGCAGCATCGGCGGCAAGCCCATGAAGCTCGGCCTGGACTTGCGCGGTGGTGTGCACTTCCAGCTCGAAGTCGATGTGGACAAAGCCCTGGAGCAGCGTCAGGAAGGCTATATCACCGACATCAAGAAGGCCTTGCGCGACAAGCAGCTGGCCTATCGTGCCGTGGCTGAGCTGCCGGGCGGGGCGCTCGATGTGCGCTTTGCTAGCGAGGCAGATCGTGATGCGGGGGCGACGCTGATTCGTCGTGACTTTGCCGATTTCCAGGTCACGCCGGTGGCGGGTGCCGAAGGGCCGGCGCTGAAGCTCGATTTCACGCCAGCCAAACGACGCGAAATCACCGATTACGCTATTGGCCAGAACCTCACCACGCTGCGTAACCGCATCAACGAACTGGGTGTGGCGGAAGCACTGGTGCAGCGCCAGGGCAGCAGCCGTATCGTGGTCGAATTGCCGGGTCTGCAAGATACCGCCGAGGCCAAGCGCATTCTCGGTCGCACCGCCAGCCTAGAGTTTCGCTTCACCAGCACCGAATCAGCCGAAGGCTTTTCGACACCGCCCGGCACCGAGCGTTTCGAGCGCAGTCACGGCGGCATGGTGCTGTTGGAGAAGCGCAAGATCGTCACCGGCGAGCGCGTCACCAACGCGCAATCGAGCTTCGACGAGCTCTCGCAACCGCAAGTCAACATCAACCTCGACACCCGTGGCGGTCGCCTTATGGCCGATGCCACGCGTGACAATGTCGGTCGCCAGATGGCCGTGCTCTTTGTCGAAAACAAGCAGCGCATCCGCTTCGATACCGATGCCGCCGGCAAAGTCACCGAAGTGCGCGAGCCGTATACCGACAAGCGCGTGATCAATGTGGCCACGGTGCAATCCATGCTTGGCTCGCAGTTCCGCATCACCGGTCTCGATTCGCCGGCGGAAGGTCAGGAGC
>CALEYY010000294.1 GCA_937928295.1 uncultured Moraxellaceae bacterium | reverse complement strand
ACGGTGTCATCGGCGAGTTCGTCGCGCAGCAGTGTGTCGCCGAGGTCGGTCAGCAGCATGAAACCTTCCTGCGATGACCACGCCAGCACTTCCGGCACGCACAGGCCATGGCCATGCAATGATCTGGCGATGGCGACGAAGGGGCCGCAGTCTTCCTTCTCAGGCGGTGCATCAACGGCAATCAGCGTGCTGATCTTCAGCGGCTGGCGAAAATAGCGGCGAAAGCTGGCATCGCCAGACACGACTTGCAGGTCGCCAACCGGCTGCGACCATTGCTGCTGGCGGCCAAGCCAGGTTTGCGTCCACTCCTGCAAGCGCTGGGCGCGGGGATCTGCGGGCATCTCGGGATTTTCCTAGCTGAAAAGGGGTAATGACTCTATTATCCGGCAAATCCTGACATGACCCAACGACTCCTGCCATGACTGATTGCCGTCGTGCTGAAAATACGCGTTTGCTGCGCTGGCAGCTGACCCCGCTGACGGCTGCCCTATTGGCACTGTCTGCCACGCCATTACTCGCCGCGAGTGAACTCTCTGGCAACAATCAGAGCAGTAACGGGGAGCTGCCTGTCTACGCAGCCTCTGAGCGCGAACCCAGCCTGAGCGTCAACAGACAAAGCGCAAACCTCCCTGATATCGACTCAGCAGGTGATCGACTAGGCTGGATGACACGAGCAGAAATAGCGCAACTTCCTGCTATCGACCGCCCGACGCTGGATAATACCTGTGAAGGCGCATGGGTAACTCCGATCAGCCCTTCCGTCATTGCCTCCAAGTTCGACGAAAGTGATGTCAAAGCCATGGCTGACAGCCTGTCCTATCGCGACAACGGCGAAGCCGTGCTCGAAGGGCAAGTGCGACTACAGCAGCCCGGGCGTCTGGTTGAAGCTGATAGCGGCTATCTGACTCAGGATCGGGACTATGCCCGCTTTGATGGCAACATTCGTCTTGCCGAACCCGGCCTGCTGCTCACCGGAGACCAGGGTGTCATCAATGTAAACTCATCAGCGGGCCAGCTGTTGTCGAGCGAATTCGTTTCCAGCGCCATGCATGCGCACGGTCGCGCCGAACGCATTCGCCGCTTCAGTGATGGCGTCATGCGTATCGATCAGGGAATTTACACCACTTGCGCACCCGCCAAACGCAGCTGGTCTTTTGTTGCACGCAACATCGAGCTTGATCCCAACACAGGAATCGGCAAGGTCTATGGTGCCAAACTGCGCATTAATGATGTATCAGTGCTGTACACACCCTACTTCCGCTTCCCCATCGATGATCGCCGCCAGACCGGCCTGCTACCACCGCACTTCGGCACATCAACCAATGGCGGCTTTGTCTACGCTCAACCCATTTATTTGAATCTGGCACCGAATTACGACGCCACACTAACGCCTGCACTGTATACCCAACGGGGCACCCTGCTACAGGGCCAACTGCGCTATCTCACCGAGCACCTTGGCCAGGGGGAAATTCGTGGTTCTATTTTGCCTAGCGACAAGCAAACCGGCGAAGATCGAAAATCCGGACGGTTACGTCATGATGTTCGCTGGGCGGATGGCTGGAGTGCTCGCACCGACCTGAACTATGTCAGCGACCCGTACTATCTGACTGATCTCGGCAGTGGCCTAGAGATTGCCAATCAAACCTACCAAGAGCGCGTGGGCGATGTTCAGTACGATCATGATAATTGGCATGTGTTGGCTCGTGCCCAAGGCTTTCAAACACTAGACCCGTCTCTGTCTGATGGTGACAAACCTTATACGCGCCTGCCGCAGCTGCTGTTGGCTACCGACCCATCACGCCTGCCGGGCTGGCAGAAGCAGTTGCGCGCGGAAGTCACCAATTTTCAACGAACAATCGATGACGGCAGCTTGCCGGAAGTAAACGGGGTACGCCTACGCTTAGATCCACAGCTACGCTATGACTACAACCAAGCTTGGGGTTTTATTCGTCCCGGCATCAAGTTGTCACATTTGCAGTACGCACTCACCGGTAGCGGCACGAACAGCAATACAAACTCGCCCAGCTTCACATTGCCCACACTGAGCCTCGACTCCGGTCTTTATTTCGAGCGCGTCAATAACAACGGCAACAGCCTGACTCTGGAACCAAGAGCGCTGTACTTGTACTCGCCCTATCGTGACCAATCTGCCTTGCCCGTGTTCGATACCGCCACACGAACCTTCAGCTACGATCAGCTTTTTCGTGACACGCGCTTTTCTGGAAACGACCGTATTGACGATGCTCACCAGCTGTCATTAGGTGTGACTACACGCCACCTCGACAGCAATGGCTTCGAGCAACTGCAGGCCTCCCTAGGTCAAATTTACTACTTCCGCGATCGCTTGGTCACACTGCCCTTAAGCTGCAGTGGATCCAGCTCCGTAGCTTGCAGCACGGGCACCCCTGGCCTACCTGGTGTAGCCGCCAGCTCCGATTTCGCCGGCAATGTCACATTGCGCGCCAGTGAGGAGGCCAGTGTCTACGGCGACTTCCTGCTCAACCCGGAAGACAGCAAGTTGACTCAATACAGCGTCGGCGCGAGCTACTTGCCGCAAAATGCCGGTCGCGTTTACAACGCAGGCTATCGCTTTCGCCGTGACGACCCCACCATTGGCCAGAAGCAGGTCAGCCAGACCCAGCTGTCCTTCGTTCAACCATTTGGCGTGAGCTGGAAAGCGATTGGTCTTTGGCAATACGACCTGCTCGCGAAAGAATCGCAAGAAACCTTGTTTGGTGTTTCCTACGAGTCCTGCTGCTGGCAGGTACGTGTATTCAAGCGCAACTACATTGCCGTAACCAATACCGTGCAGCAGGCCAATACCGACCGCAACACCAGCACCTTTTTTATTGAAGTAACCCTCAAAGGCCTTGCCGGCATTGGCAGTCGCGTTGATGCACTGCTGGAACGCAACGTCATTGGTTACTCACAACTCACGAAAAATGAGGACAGCTTCTAATGTGGCGCCCACTCTCGACCTTGCTGTGTACATCAGCGCTATGTCTGTCAGCTCTATCACTTGAAGCCGTGGCTGCTGCAGAGCCCATCGATCAAATCGCCATCATTGTGAATGATGGCGTCATTCTGAATTCGGATGTGGACTCACGCATCAGCGACCTGCGCTTTCAAGCTGAGCAACGCAAAGCAGCTGTGCCTGATGAAAAAATATTGCGTCAACAAGCGCGTGAGCAACTCATCCTAGAAACACTGCAAATGCAGTTGGCCGAGCGCAATGGTATCCGCGCCGATGACAATGCCGTGATTGCCACGCTGACCACCATGGCACGACAAAATGGCATGACATTGGACAAGTTTCGCAGCAAGCTCGACAGCACGCCCGGCACCAGCTTTGCAAACGTGCGTAGCGCTGTTGAGCGCGAGCAGATCATTGAACGATTGCGCCAACGCCGAATGGGTGAACGCATTCGCATTACCGATGCTGATATTGCTCAACTGCTCTCTACACCTGCCGGTAGCGAGCTGAACCGTCAGCTCGATGAACAGCTGAAACCTGCCGAAAAGCCAGCGCCTGTTGTGGTAAAGCCGGCTATTCCACAGTTCCTGGTTACCCAGATTTTGGTGCCCATGGAAGATGATGCGTCACCGCGCAAGCAGCTAGAGCTGACCACGATGGCCGAGCGCTTGCTGGCCGCACAGCGCAAAGGCTTATCACCGGAAGAAACCATCGATAGCCTCAAGGGCAAGGCCAATGAAGCGGCTATTGAGCCGCTGGGCTGGCGCGCAATCGAAGACATGCCATCTCTGCTGATTGAGCCTATTAAGCAGCGTGTCGCTGGCAGCGAACCTGGATTGGTACGCTCGCCGCGCGGCTGGCATCTGCTTTGGCTGCTGGATCGTCGCGAGCTGAAAGAGCCCGAAGCCATCCTGCCGCCACCACCGCCCGCGCCAACTACCGTGGTCACGCAACGCCAGGTTCGTCACATTCTGATGCGTCCGAACGACTTGCAGTCCAGCGATGATGTGCGCCAGATCATGGATGGTATCTACCGCCAGCTGAAAAACGGCGCGGACTTTGCCGAGCTGGCCCGCCTGCAATCGCAAGATCCAGGCTCGGCCGTGAAAGGCGGCGATCTGGGCTGGGTTTCCCCTGGCGACATGGTGCCGGAGTTTGATCGCAGCATCGGCAAGACGGCCATCGGCGAAATCAGCGCGCCATTCCTGAGCAGCTTCGGCTGGCACATCCTCCGGGTTGAAGGCGAGCGCAAGCAAGACATGCGCGACAGCATCCTGAAGGATCGTGCCCGCCAGATTCTGTTTGCCCGCGCCTACGACGAAGAGCTGGGTGCTTGGCTGCGTGAGCTGCGCTCGGAAGCTTATGTGGATTATCGCGGCGGTCGCTAATCTGGCTGCTTGACGGTTTGGCTATCGGCTACGCATCGGCGAGCCGGTAGCCAACACCAGGTTCGGTGAGCAGATAACGCGGCTCACTCGGGTTCGGTTCGATCTTCTGCCGCAGCTGACGCAGGTAGATGCGTAAATAGTGCGTGTCATCGCTGTGATGCCTGCCCCAGATGGCCTGCAGCAGCTGCGCATGTGTCACCACGCAACCCCGCGACTGCGCCAGGATGGCCAATAGCTGGAACTCCTTCGGCGTCAACCTCACCGCCTCATCCGCCAGCCAGACCTGGTGCTTTTCCAGGTCCACGCGCAAATCGCCAACAGCATATTGCTGGGCAACAGGTGCCGCCTCCAGCCGCCGGCGCTGCGCCACACGCACGCGCGCCAGCAACTCAGCCACGCTGAATGGCTTGGTCAGATAATCCTCGGCGCCGGCATCCAGTGCGCTGATCTTGTCGCTCTCCTGTGCTCTCGCCGACACCACCACCACCTGCGCATCACAACGCGCCTTCAGCTGCGGCAGCAAGAGCAGGCCATCGCCATCGGGCAGGCCGAGGTCGAGCAGAATTAGCGCGGGATCATCCAGCGCCACACGCGCCAAGGCCTCGTCGGCGCGCATGGCCGTGGTCACGGCGTAACCTTGCGCCGTCAGCGTCGTAGACAGAAAACGCGACAAGCTGGGGTCGTCTTCAACAATGAGAATATCGACACTCATGAGGCGTCCTCATCGCGCAGCAGTGGAAAGGCCTGCGCCGGACGCGGCAGGCTCAAGGTAAAAATAGCACCGTGCGGCACCGCCAGCTCGGCCCGAATATGGCCATGATGCGCCTCCAGAATGGCTCGGCAAATGGCCAGCCCTAGGCCGGCGCCCGGTATCGGGCCGGCACTGTCGCCGCGATAGAATTTCTGGAAAAGCTGATCCGGATTCTCACAAAAGCCCGGCCCGTTGTCGGCAATCGCCAGCTCGACTCTATCCTCGAATGCCTGCGCCGAAATCATCACCTGTGTTTCTGCCGGCGTGTATTTGCCGATGTTCTCCAGCAGGTTCACCAGCACGCGCTCGATCAGACGCGGATCAAAGCGGAGCAGCGGCAAGTCGTCCGGCAGACTCAGGATCAAGGTGCGCGGTGCCAGCTGCTTGCGCCACGGCGGCAATACCGCGCCAATGATTTCATCCAGCGCCTGCCAGTCTTGCTGCAGCGTGACCGGGCCAGACTCCAGTCGGGCCAGCTCCAGCAGATTCTCCACCAGCGCCTGCATGCGCCGCGACTCGTCATAAATCAGGCTAGCCAGCTCTTGCCGAGCCTCGGTGGTCAGCGTCACCTCATCCGACATGAGCGATGACGACGCGCCAATGAGGCCCGCCAGCGGCGTGCGCAAATCATGCGAAAGCGCGCTCAGCACCGAGTTGCGCAGGCGCTCGGTTTCCAGCTCGCGGGTATAGCGATACAGCCGATCCAGCTCACGGGCACGCTCGGCCGACTCCAGCGCCTTGTCGCGCCAGCGCGTGGTGAGCTGGCTGATGAACAGGCTCATGGCCATGGTGATCACGGCCGTGATCACATACTGGCTGAGCTCGGCAGCATCCAGATAGCCGATCGGCAAGTACAAACCGGCATAGGCCAGACTCGCCAGCACCGAGGCCAGCATGGCAGCACGGCCGTCGGTAACGAAGGCGACGGCAACCACAGCGAGCATGAACAGCAGCACCAGATTCGGCAGCGACACATAGCCTTGCAGCAGCCATGCCACGGCACTGGCCATCGCAACGGCAAGCATGGCGATGACATAAGGCTGGGCACGAATCCAAAAACGGTGGATGGCATTTCTCCAGGGCATCGCAGCAGAAGTTTTACGGGATCTTTACTTGGCTGCATCAAGGTCGACGCCGACAATGCCAATTGTACCCAGCAGCGTCAACCGGACCCCTGGGAACCTGTGACAAGGCTTATGCGGCAAGCTCCTGTTACTGCGCGTCCGACGTCGGTGTCCACTCCTCTTAGGTTGGCTATATCACAACTATGGCACAATAGAGTGGACGACCGACGCCTAGGATGTGACCTCTCTGATGATCCCCCGACTTGCACTGACTCCAGGCGAACCCGCTGGCATCGGCCCAGATCTGCTGGTCATGCTCGCACAGTCCGCCTGGCCTGCCGAGCTGGTCGCGATTACTGACACTACCCTGCTGACCCGCGCTGCACAACGCTTGAACCTGCCCTTGCAGCTGCTGCCGCACGATGCCTCGACGCCCGCTGTCGCGCATGTGGCCGGCACGCTGAAAGTCGCGCATGTGGCGCTCGCTCACGAAGAAACGCCAGGCCAGCTCGATGTGAACAATGCCCGCGCCGTGCTCGCCACACTGGATCGTGCCTGCGATGGCTGCCTGAGCGGCGAGTTTGCCGCCATGATCACGGCACCGGTGCAGAAGTCCGTGATCAACGACGCCGGCATCGCCTTCAGCGGCCACACCGAATACCTGCAAGAACGCTGCGCCGTGCCGCGTGTGGTCATGATGCTGGCCTGCCCCGGCCTGCGCGTGGCGCTCGCCACCACGCATCTGCCGCTGCGCGATGTGCCGGACGCCATCACCCCGGAACGCCTGACGCAAGTACTGGGCATTCTGCACGATGACCTGCGCACGAAGTTCGGTATCGCCAATCCGCATATTCTGGTCGCCGGGCTGAACCCGCATGCCGGCGAGTCCGGCCACCTCGGCCGCGAAGAAATCGAAGTCATCACACCCACGCTGAATGCCCTGCGCGCCACCGGCATGAATTTGTCCGGCCCGCTGCCGGCAGACACGCTGTTCACGCCGCGCCTGCTCGCCGGAGCCGATGCCGTGCTCGCGATGTACCACGATCAGGGCCTGCCCGTGCTCAAGCACGCCGGCTTTGGCGAGGCCGTGAATATCACGCTCGGCCTGCCGATCATCCGCACCTCGGTCGATCACGGCACGGCACTGACGCTGGCCGGCACCGGGCTGGCCGAAGTCGGCAGCCTGCAGGCCGCTGTGCAGGAAGCCATCCACATGATTCACGCCCGTAGCAACATCACAATGAGCAACACACCATGAGTCATCCGCAGGGCAAGAAAGGCAGTCGCGTTGTTGAAGGTCATGTCGCGCGCAAACGCTTCGGCCAGAACTTTCTCAGCGACGACCGCGTGATTCAGCAGATCGTCGCCAGCTTTCAGCCCGGCAGCGAGCAGAATGTGGTCGAAATCGGCCCAGGCCTCGCGGCACTGACGCAACCTTTGGTAGAGCGTTTAGGACGCCTCAACGTGATTGAACTCGATCGCGACTTGGCGTTGCGCCTGCGTGAACATCCGCAGCTGCACGTCATTGAATCGGATGTGTTGCGGGTTGATTTCACGCAACTTGCCGCAAGCCTTGGGGTTGCCAAACTTCGTGTCGTCGGCAACCTGCCGTACAACATTTCATCGCCGATCTTGTTCCATTTGCTAGATCATGTGGACGCGGTACAAGACCAACACTTCATGCTTCAAAAAGAAGTGATTGACCGCATGGTGGCCTCGCCCAGCAGCGGTGACTATGGCCGCCTCAGTGTGATGTTGCAGTGGCGCTATGACATGGCAAACGTGTTGTTTGTGCCGCCCGAATCGTTTGACCCCCCTCCGC
>CALEYY010000293.1 GCA_937928295.1 uncultured Moraxellaceae bacterium | reverse complement strand
ACGCCGGGTGTTCGCTGCGCAGCGTCACCCAGCCGTTGGCCGCCAATGCGCCGACGATGATCACGCCGCCGGCCAGCGCGGCGCCGGTCGGCGCTTCACCGGTGCCCAGCCACACCCACACCGGCGCGAGGATGGTTTCGGTGAGGGCCAGCAGGCCCATCTCGGCGGCGCGCAGGTGCGGCACGGCAAGCGTCATCAGCCAGCAACCCATGCCCAGCTGCACGCAACCCATGATGGCGAGCAGCAGCACGTCCTGCCCGGTGGCATCAAACGGCCAACCGAGGAACAGCGCGGGCGTCATGGCAAACAGGGCGCCGACGAAGACGGTGGGCATCAGATCCGGCGCCTGACCCGCCGTGCCCTGCACCTTGCGCACGTAAGTGCCCGAGCCCTGGATGCGCTCCAGCACGCCGTGCGCGGCAATGTGCCTGAGAAGTATCGCGATTTCGCGCAGTCGATCAACGATCAGTCGGCGCGCATGCTGACCATTCGCGGCCTGCTCGATTTCAAGCCCGCGAACGATCCCGTGCCGCTGGACGAGGTTGAATCCGCCAGCGACATCGTCAAGCGTTTCGCCACCGGCGCGATGTCGCTGGGCTCGATCTCCACCGAAGCGCACGCCACGCTGGCCGTGGCGATGAACCGCATCGGCGGCAAGTCGAACACCGGCGAAGGCGGCGAAGATCCGGAACGCTATATCCCGATGGAAAACGGCGACAGCAAGCGCTCCGCCATCAAACAGGTCGCGTCCGGCCGCTTCGGCGTCACCGGCGAATACCTCGTCAACGCGGACGAAATCCAGATCAAGATCTCCCAAGGCGCGAAGCCCGGCGAAGGCGGCGAGCTTCCAGGCTCCAAGGTCTATCCGTGGATCGCGAAAGTCCGCTACTCGACTCCGGGTGTCGGCCTCGTCTCCCCTCCTCCGCACCACGACATCTACTCGATCGAGGACCTTTCGGAACTCATCCATGACCTGAAGAACGCCAACCGCGCCGCGCGCGTCAGCGTGAAGCTCGTCTCGGAAGTCGGCGTCGGCACCATCGCCACGGGCGTGGCCAAGGCGCACGCGGACGTCGTCCTGATCTCGGGCTTCGACGGCGGCACGGGCGCTTCGCCCCAGACCTCCATCAAGCACGCCGGCCTGCCGTGGGAACTCGGCCTCGCCGAGACCCACCAGACCCTCGTCCTCAACAACCTCCGCTCCCGCATCGTCGTCGAGACCGACGGCCAGCTGAAGACCGGCCGTGACGTCGTCATCGCCGCCCTCCTCGGCGCCGAAGAGTTCGGCTTCGCCACGGGCCCGCTGGTGACCCTCGGTTGCATCATGATGCGCGTGTGCCACCTCAACACCTGCCCGGTCGGCGTCGCCACCCAGGACCCGGTGCTGCGCAAGAAATTCACCGGCAAGCCGGAACATGTCATCAACTACTTCTTCTTCGTTGCCGAGGAAATCCGCCAGCTGATGGCGCAGCTTGGCATCCGCAAGTTTGATGACCTGATCGGACGCGCCGACCTGCTCGACACCCGCAAGGGTATTGAGCACTGGAAAGCCCGCGGTCTCGATTTCAGCCGCGTCTTCCACCAGCCGAAGATGGGCCCCGAAGTCTCGCGCTTCCACACCGAATCGCAGGACCACGGCCTCGACAAGGCGCTGGATCACCGCCTGATCGAACTGGCGAAACCGGCGCTGGAGCGCGGCGAAAAAGTCAGCATCGACATGCCGATCCGCAACATCAACCGCACGGTCGGCACCATGCTTTCCGGCGAAGTCGCCAAGCGCTACGGCCATGACGGCCTGCCGGACGACACCATCCGCGTGAAATTCGCCGGGTCCGCCGGGCAGAGCCTGGGCGCCTTCCTGTCGCGCGGCATCACGCTGAACCTGATCGGCGACACCAACGACTATTGCGGCAAAGGCCTGTCGGGCGGCCGCATCATCGTCCAGCCGTCGCCGAAATTCCGCGGTGATGCCGGCGTGAACATCATTACCGGCAATGCCGTGCTCTACGGTGCGATCGCGGGTGAAGCCTATTTCCGCGGCGTCGCCGGCGAACGGTTTGCCGTACGCAACTCCGGCGCCCATACCGTGGTTGAAGGCACGGGCGACCATGGCTGCGAATACATGACCGGCGGCACTGTCGTCGTACTGGGCCCCACGGGCCGCAATTTCGCCGCAGGAATGTCCGGCGGTATCGCTTATGTATATGACGAGGACGGCAGTTTTGCTTCCTACTGCAACACGTCCATGGTCAAGCTGGAACCGCTGCTCACCGAGGCCGAGCAGGATGCCAAAGTGCCGCGCGACGTTTGGCATATGGGACTGGCTGATGAAGTCATCGCCAAGCGCTACATCGAGAACCACGCCAAACTGACCGGCAGCAGCAGGGCGCAGGGCATCATTGCCGACTGGGCCACCGCACGCGGCAAATTCGTCAAGGTGTTCCCGAACGAATACCGCCGCGCGCTGGGTGAGCTGGCAGCCAAGGGCAAAAAAATCGCTGCCTGAAGTCCGGGCAAATGAACCGAAGAACCTAGTTTGCCCGTCACGGGCATGTTGATTCAGGGATAGACCGCAATGGGAAAAGTCACGGGGTTTATGGAATTCGAGCGGCTGCATGAGGCCGCGGAAAAACCGCAGGAGCGCCTGAAGCACTGGCGCGAGTTCGTCGGCCACCTGACCGACAAGGACGCGGCCACCCAGGGCGCCCGGTGCATGGACTGCGGCACGCCCTTCTGCATGAGCGGCTGCCCGATCAACAACATCATCCCCGACTGGAACGACCTCGTATTCAAGCAGAACTGGCAACAGGCGCTGGATACACTGCACTCGACCAACAACTTCCCCGAGTTCACCGGCCGCGTCTGCCCGGCCCCCTGTGAAGCCAGATCGGAAGAGCGTCGTGTAG
>CALEYY010000292.1 GCA_937928295.1 uncultured Moraxellaceae bacterium | reverse complement strand
ATTTCTACACAACCCCGGAGTGCTCTCGTGACAACCATTTCAGGCCTGAGCACTGCTTGGCGACAACTGCCGAATCGGGTGCTGAAACAGGTTTTCAAGGCTCTGGATCGCACAGAGATAGAGCAAGGCCGACCGTTCCATGAACCCGCGCTTATTCGGCCCAATACGGACCGGCGCTTCTTCAACGTCAGTCACTATGGCGTGATGATTCCCGACCTGCCGGAGCCGTTCCGTTTCTTTTCGCTGATGGCCATCATCGGCAGCCCCGGCAACCGTTTCATCGATAACGATCACATGCTGGTCGACAGCCCCAGCCGAAATGCCACTCAGGTCAGTGGGACGGCCGCGCCGGGTACGGGGCAGTTCGGGTCGTATTCCATCGATCGCGATTGCGAGATTCGTGCCGATGGCAGTCTGATTCGCTTTGGACAAGATGTGACGCTGACGGGGCAGTACCCTGATGTTCGTCTGCAGGTCACGCGCGGCGGCTTCACGCTGGATATTGCGCTGGCGTGTCACGACAATGTGACCTGGTTCGCCCGCACGCCGATCTACAAGCATCTCGGGCTCATGGCCGATTATCGCGGGCATATCGAATACCAGGGGCAGAGAACCGAGATTGCCGGGCTATGCACCTACGAGTATTTCACCATGCTCGGACCCTACGGCATGATCGACCGGCCATTGCCGCCGGCACTCAGGGTGCCTACCGACTTCTTCAGCTACCAGATCGTGGCACTCGATG
This sequence comes from uncultured Moraxellaceae bacterium, assembly GCA_937928295.1. Taxonomy (GTDB): domain Bacteria; phylum Pseudomonadota; class Gammaproteobacteria; order Pseudomonadales; family Moraxellaceae; genus Perlucidibaca. The sequence continues at coordinate 3,320 of CALEYY010000292.1, read as the reverse complement.
CCGATACCCAGCTCATGCTGGCCAAGGTCGGTGGCCGTGGTGTGACCATTCTGGAATCAGCCTGGCTGCGCGGGCGCGGCAAGCCCAGTCAGATTTTTGCGCAGCAGGCCCGATTTGAGGTCACCGCCTTCGAAGATGAGCCTCGTATTGCCCCTAATGGCCATGCCATGCGCTTGCCGAAAACCTTCACCTGGACGGTGAGTGATGGTGCTGAAACCGTGGCGCTGCTTCGTTGCACCGTGGATACCGCATTCATCTACGGACTCTGCCGAGGCTATGTGGGCGGCTATTGCTACGAGGGCGAATTCCGTGGACGGGCTGTCAGCGGACGCGGTTATATTGAGTATGTCGACTGCGGAAATTAAGACCTTTTTAACAAGCACTTTTTTACAGAATCAGGGCAGCATCATGACAACAAGAACAACACCCGATCACTCTCCTGACCAGGAAGTCATCATCATCGGTGCCGGTTTCTCCGGCATTGGTTCCGCCATCAAGCTCAGCGAGATCGGCATCAATGATTACCTCGTGCTGGAGCAGGGTGACGGCATTGGCGGAGCTTGGCACTTCAATACCTATCCCGGCGTGGCGGTGGATATTCCGTCGCTGAGCTATTCGTTTTCGTTCGAGCGTAACCCGGAGTGGTCGCGGCTGTTTGCGCCGGGGGCGGAGCTCAAGGCGTATGCCGAGCATTGCGTGGACAAGTATCACATCCGCTCGCGGATTCGCCTGAACACCGGTATCACGGCGGCGGTGTTTGATGAGGCCGGCGATTTCTGGCGGCTGACCACGAACTCGGGCGATGAGTTGACGGCGCGTCATGTGATTGGTGCCACGGGGGTTCTGACGCAGCCGAAGAAGCCGGCGATTGCGGGCATCGACAGTTTTCAGGGCGTGACCATGCACACGGCGCGCTGGGATCATGGCGTGAGTCTGGCGGGCAAGCGCGTGGCCATCATCGGTACGGGGGCGTCGGCACTGCAGGTGATTCCGGAGATCGCGCCGGAGGTTAAGCACTTGACCGTGTTTCAGCGCACCCCGATCTGGGTGATTCCGAAGCCGGATTTTGCCATTCCGGCGATGGCGCAGGGGATGATGAAGAAAGTGCCGCTGCTGCAAGTGCCGGCACGGCTCATCAGCCAGGCCATCGTGGAGGTCGGCTTTGTGCTGACGGCGCATTACCACGGCTATGTGCCGCTGGCGAAGGGCTACGAAAAGCTGGCGCTGGATCATCTGCAAAAGCAGGTCAAAGACCCGGTCACGCGCGCCAAGCTGACGCCGCACTACGGCTTCGGCTGCAAGCGCCCGAGTGCGTCGAATACCTATTGGAAAGCGTTCAATCGCGACAATGTGGCGCTGGTGACGGAGCCGATTGTCGAGGTGGTGGCGAACGGGGTGCGCACGCAAGACGGCCAGCTGCACGAGATCGACATCCTGATCTGCGCGACCGGCTTCAAGGTGTTCGAGAATGGCAATATGCCGCCGTTTTCGGTCACGGGCTTGGCCGGGCGTGATCTGGAAGGCTGGTGGGATGCCAATCGCTATCAGGCCTACGAGGGCGTGACGGTGCCGGCGTTCCCGAACTTTTTCATGATTCTGGGGCCGAACGGCTACAACGGCGCGTCGTATTTCCAGCTGATTGAGCATCAGGTGCGTCATATCGGGCGCTGCCTGATCCAGGCGCGCAAGCAGGGCGCCAAGCGCATCGAGGTCACGCAAGCGGCCAACGATCGTTATTTCCGCGACATGAAGGCTCGTACGGGCAAGCAGGTGTTTTTCAACAACAGCTGCACCACGGCAAACAGCTATTACTTCGACAAGCATGGCGATGTGCCGTTCCGGCCATCGACCAGCATCGAGGCGCATTTGCGTAGCATGACTTTTGCCATGAGCGACTATCGGTTCAGCTGAGTGTGGTCTTTACTGTATTAACAAAAGCCCTTTGACGGCGCTTAATTAGTGTTAATACAATAACTATTGTTGAATATCACTTTTGACCATGTCAAGAATGCGTCCAACATCAGCAAGCATGGGGTGTCGCTTGCTGATGCCGCTAGCCTCGAGTGGGGCACCGCTATTTTCTGGCTAGACACACGCCGAGACTATGGCGAGGTGCGGATGGCAGCAATTGGCTATATCCGATTGCGCTTGTTTTGCGTGATCTTTGTTGATCGCGCAGATGGTCGTCGCATCATTAGTCTGCGCAAAGCCAACATCAGAGAGGAGAACCGCTATGCCAGCACTTAAGCCGGGCACGATCCGCCCGACGGTTACGGAGGATGCCGCCATTACGGCGGCTGCATTAGCTGATCCGGATGCGCAGCCGTTTAGTGATCGCGACCTTGCGCAATTTCGTGTGATGCCGGGCCGCCCCAAGTCCAAGACGCCGTTAAAAGTTGCCACCACCATTCGCTTTGATGCGGACTTGCTGGAAGCCTTGAAAGCCTCGGGCAGAGGCTGGCAGACGCGCGTCAATGAGGCCATGCGCGAATGGATAAAGTCACACCCAGCGGCTTGAGGTACCAAATATGCAACATGTTCTGATCATCCACGAAGTTGCCGATTACGCGGCCTGGAAGCTGGTGTTTGACCGTGCTGCCGGCATCCGGCACGCCGCCGGCGAGCACAGCTACCAGGTGCTGCGTTACGAGCACGAGGCCAATCGCATCGTGCATTTTTCGGCGTGGACGAGCACTGCCGATGCCCGTGCCTTCTTCGAGTCGCCCGAGCTGGTGCGGATTCGGCTGGAGGCTGGCGTGAAGGCACCGGAGTTCATCTATCTGGATTTGCTGGAGAGTGGGACGCTGGCCGGCGCTACGCTTTAGCGATTGGATGGGTGCTTGTCGGCAGCGATTGCTTTATAAACTAAGTTAGCCACCTGAAAATATGAACTTCGAAGTCCTCGTCAATAAAATCCGTACCGATCTTAACCTCACACGTGAGGTGCCTTGCTTTGATCCAAAGAATGGCAATGAACGAGCGAAGTATCTGTTTCTTCTAGAGGCTCCGGGGCCTAAGGCTGTGGAGTCCGGCCTAATCTCCTTCGAGAATCCAGATCCAACGGCTAGAAACTTTCAAGAACAATTGGCCTCGGCTGGCATAAGCCGCGAGGAAATTGCCGTTTGGAATATAGTTCCTTGGTACATTGGCAATGAGGCAGGCACTTCCATTCGGGCAGCTACAGGCCAAGATGTTCGTTCTGGCATTAAGTATCTGGAACCGCTAATCTCGGCAATGCCACACCTAGCCTGTATTGTCTTGGTTGGTCGTGCAGCAAGAGAGGCTCACTTGCCTTTATCTCGCATTACCTCGGCAAGAAT
>CALEYY010000291.1 GCA_937928295.1 uncultured Moraxellaceae bacterium | reverse complement strand
CGACTGCTCAAGCCAAAACGATTGATGCCGGCAGCTACAACTTCCCGTTGACCAATCCGTTTGAAGCCACCATTGCCACCACACCAGATGCCTTGTTGCCGCTGGGTTTGCCGGCCAACCGCAATATCGATCAGGATGACTATGAGCTGAACCTCAGGCCCGAGCGCGAATTCAGCCTGCCAGACAACTTCTGGGCCGTGAAAAAACTGAAGTACCGAATTGCCCGTCAGCCCGGGCCAGCGCCCCTGATCTTCCTGATTGCCGGCACAGGCTCCAACTACGCCAGCAGTACCATGGACTTTCTCAAGAAAGTCTTTTATCGCGATGGTTACCATGTTGTGCAGCTGTCATCGCCCACCAGTTACGACTTCATGGTCGGGGCCTCGCGCCATGCCACGCCCGGTTATACCCCGGAGGATGCCCGCGATCTCTATGCCGTGATGAAGGCTGTGCGTGAGCAACAAGCCAACCTGCCCGTGACGGACTTTCATCTGCTGGGTTACAGCCTCGGTGGTCTCGATGCAGCGTTTGTCAGCCAGCTTGATGAGGCCGAGAAAGCCTTCGCATTCAAGCGCGTGCTGCTGCTGAACCCGCCGGTGAACCTGCAAACCTCGGTCAACAATCTGGATAGCTTGGTGCAAACCGAGGTCAAGGGCGTGAATGACGATCAGACCTTTTACGATCTGATCTTCACCAAGCTGGCCACCTTCTTCCGCGCCAAGGGCCACATCCAGATGGATGCCGCCATGCTCTACGACTTTCAGCAGTCACCGCAGAGCCTGAGCAACGAGGAACTGGCGATGCTCATCGGCACGGCATTTCGTTTCTCGGCAGCAGACATCGTCTTCACCTCCGATCTGCTCAACCGCCGTGGTGGCATCGTGCCCTTGCAGACAAAGATCACCGAAAGCAGCAGCCTCACGCCCTACTTCCAGGCCTCGTTGCGCTGCAATTTCGCCTGCTACATGGATCGGCAGCTGTTGCCATTCTGGCGCAATCGCTTTGGCGGCACCGACCTGCCCCAGCTTGTCCATGACGCCAGCCTCTATGCGCTTGCCGGCTACTTGCAGGCCAGCCCGAAAATCGGCGTGATGACCAATGCCGATGACTTGATTCTCGGCCCCGGTGACCTGCGCTTTCTGCGCAAGACTTTCGGTCAACGACTCACGGTGTATCCGCATGGCGGCCATCTCGGCAACCTCAATTACCGGGTCAATGTGGGCCACATGCTGGAGTTCTTCCATGAATAAGCCCCTGTGGTTTGCGCTCGGCATAGCACTGACAACGATGCCGGCACTGGCGGCAACAGACACTGACGAAGGCTTCACGCAGCCCTTGGCATCGCTGAAATACTTGCGTCACGACAAGGGCGTGGCCGCGTTCAATCAGGCGACGCTGGAGCTACTCGATGTGCCCGATCCCTGGGAGTCGGCAAACAGGCGTCTTTACCATTTCAATCAGCGGGTTGATGAGCGCGTTCTGGTGCCGGTCGTCAAAGGTTATCGCTTCTTTATTCCTGACTTGCTGCGTCAGGGCGTGACCAATTTTTTTGGCAATCTCGGGGATGTCGGCAACTTCAGCAATAGTCTGCTGCAGCTCAAGGGCAAGCGCTCACTGCAAACGGGTGGACGACTGCTGATCAATACCACCGTGGGTCTGGCCGGTCTTTGGGATCCGGCCAGCAAGCTCGGCATCGTTAAGGAAAGTGAGGACTTCGGTCAAACGCTGGGCTTCTATGGCGTCAAGCAAGGGCCTTACCTGATGCTGCCTGTTCTGGGGCCATCTAATGTGCGCGATGCCAGCGGCCGGGCCGTCGATTTCGCGGCGGGCGAAAGCATCAACTTCCTTAATGTCGCTGAAACGAGCAGTGATCATCGCGAAATCAGCGCGGTGAAAATTGTCAACGAGCGCGAGATCACCGAGTTCCGCTATGGCCAGCTGAACTCGCCGTTCGAGTATGAAAAACTGCGCTTTGTGTTTAGTCGGGCGCGTGAGCTGCAGGTACTGGAGTGAACCAGTTCAGCTGATCCCGTAGCAGCACGACCTCACCCACAATAATCAGCGTCGGTGCCGGCAAAGGCTGACCGGCGAGCTTCTCGACAATATTCTCCAGCGTGCCGGTGATGACCTGCTGTTGCGGTGTCGTGCCCTTGGAAATCATGGCCACCGGGGTTTGCGGCGTCAGCCCGTGCGCCAGCAGCTGCTCGCGGATCGGCGCAAGACTGACCAGGCCCATGTACAGCACCAGCGTCTGGTTCGGATGCACCAGCTCGGCCCAGGGCAGATCCGGCGTGCCGTCCTTGAGATGACCGGTGACAAAGCGCACCGACTGCGCGTAGTTGCGATGCGTCAGCGGAATGCCGGCATACGCCGCGCAACCACTGGCCGCCGTGATGCCGGGCACGACCTGGAAGCTGATACCAGCCGCTGCCAGCTCCTCGATTTCTTCGCCGCCACGACCGAAAATGAACGGGTCGCCACCTTTCAGGCGGCAGACGCGCTTGCCTTCCTGCGCCAGTCGCACCAGTAAGGCGTTGATGCCCTCCTGCGGCACAGCATGTTCCGCCCTCGCCTTGCCGACATAAATGCGATCGGCATCGCGCCGGCACAGATCGAGGATCGGCGCTGATACGAGACGGTCGTAAACAATCACATCGGCCTGCTGCATCAGTCGCAGCGCCTTGAAGGTGAGCAGGTCGGGATCGCCGGGGCCGGCACCGACCAGATAGACCTCGCCGGCCTGCGCCTTGTGCGGCGCGGCAAAGGCTTGCTGCAGATGCGCGCGAGCTTCGTCATCGCGACCACTGAAGACGAGATCGGGCATGGGGCCTTCGAGCTGAGCCTCCCAGAAGGCACGACGCGCGGAAGTATCCGGGAAGGTTTGCTTGGCCAGCGTACGGAACTCGCCCAGCAGTTGCGCGAGGCGACCGTAAGCGGCAGGAATCATGGACTCGATCTTGCCGCGCAGAATGCGCGCCAGCACCGGCGATACGCCATTGCTGGAGATGCCGATGAGCAAGGGCGAGCGATCGACAATGGCCGGGAAGATCACCGTGCACAGCGCCGGCGAATCGACCACATTGACGGGGATGCGACGGGCTTGGCAAGCCTGCGATACCTCGGCGTTCAGCGCCTCATCATCGGTCGCCGAGATCACCAGGGTCTGATCGATGATGTCACTCGGGGCATAGCCCCGCTGGTGAACTTGACCGCCGGCCGCCTCCACTTGCGCGCGCAGGGCTGGCAGCACCTCGGGCGCCACCAGCGTGACGATGCCGCCAGCACGCAGCAGCAGCGACACCTTGCGCAGGGCGATGTCGCCACCGCCGACCACCAGGCAAGGCTGACCCTTGAGACGAAAGCCCAGCGGCAAGGTATCCATGATCTGTCCTTACGCGGTTGGCGTGAGCAAGGTTTGACCGCCGAGATAGCCCTGCAGCACGGCCGGAATGCGCACGCTGCCATCGGCTTGCTGATAGTTCTCGAGGATGGCCACCAGCGTGCGGCCGACGGCCAGGCCGGAGCCATTGAGCGTGTGCAGCAGCTCCGGCTTGCCGGTTTCCGGGCTACGATAACGGGCCTGCAGGCGGCGCGCCTGGAAGCTGCCCATGTTCGAGCACGAGGAGATTTCGCGATACTTGCCCTGCCCCGGCAGCCAGACTTCAAGGTCATAGGTCTTGCAGGCGGAGAAGCCCATGTCGCCGCCACAAAGCAGCATCGCGCGATACGGCAGCTCCAGCTTCTGCAGGATGACTTCGGCGTGGCCGGTCAGCGTTTCCAGCGCGGCATCCGAGTCTTCCGGGCGCACAAACTGCACCAGCTCGACTTTCTCGAACTGATGCTGACGGATCATGCCGCGCGTATCGCGACCGTACGAGCCGGCCTCGCTGCGGAAGCACGGCGTGTGCGCGGTATAGCGCTTCGGCAGCTCGTCAGCGGTCAGAATTTCGTCACGATGCAGGTTGGTCACCGGCACTTCGGCGGTCGGAATCAGGTACAGCTCGCGCTCGCCCGGCACCTTGAACAGGTCTTCGGCAAACTTCGGCAGCTGGCCGGTGCCCTGCAGGCTTTCGGCATTGACCAGATACGGCACATAAAGCTCTTCGTAGCCATGTTGCTGAGTGTGCACATCCAGCATGAACTGCGTCAGCGCACGATGCAGGCGCGCCAACGGCCCCTTCAGCACCGTGAAGCGAGAGCCGCTGAGCTTGGTGGCTCGTTCGAAATCCATGCCCAGCTTTTCGCCCAGCGCGACATGATCCTGCGCGTCGAAGTTAAGTGCTGGCACGGTGCCCCAGCGACGCACTTCCACATTGTCTTCTTCGCCCTTGCCGGCTGGCACGGAGTCATGCGGCAGGTTGGGCACGGCCAGCGCCAGCGTCTGCCACTCACCTTGCACGGCGGCCAGTGCCAGCTCGGCAGTCGCCAGATCGGCATTGACCTGCGCCATTTCGGCGGCCAGTGCATCGGTGTTTTCACCGGCTCGCTTGGCCTGGCCAAAACGCTTGGAACCACTGTTGCGCTCGCCTTGCAGACGCTCTGCCTCGATTTGCAAGGCACGGCGCTTCTGCTCCAGCGCGCGCCAGACCTCAAGATCCAGAGAGACATGGCGCTTGGCCAGCGCAGCGGCAACGGTGTCGAGGTCCTGGCGCAGCAGTTTCGGGTCCAGCATGGATCGGAGTCCTTGAGTCAGTGAAGCGATGATGGCAACTATGATACCCGCAAGCGTTGCCTGAGTCAGGCCGTCGCGTCTATCACTTGCTGAAAAGCACAAGACTTGCGACTGAAAAGCCGGATAATGGCGGCCAATTTGTCTGGCTCGCTATTTGGTATATCCCGCATGGAAATCAAGGTCAATTTTCTCGACAATCTTCGGCTTGAAGCCAAGTTTGACGACTTCACGGTGATCGCCGACCAGCCTATCCGCTACAAGGGCGATGGTTCGGCACCGGGGCCATTTGATTATTTTCTGGCGTCATCGGCGCTGTGTGCGGCTTATTTTGTGAAGCTTTATTGCCAGACCCGAAATATCCCCACGCATAATATTCGCCTGTCACAGAATAATATTGTTGATCCGGAAAACCGCTACAACCAGATATTCAAGATTCAAGTCGAGCTGCCCGCCGATATATCCGATAAAGACCGTCAGGGCATTTTGCGCTCCATTGAACGGTGTACGGTAAAAAAGGTCGTGCAAGCCGGGCCGGAGTTTGTAATTGAACAAGTGGATAACCTGGATGCCGATGCCCAGGCATTGCTGATGCCGAACGCGGCACCCGGTGCCGGCACCTGCATTGCCGGCAAGGATCTGCCGCTGGAGCAGACCATCGGGAATATGTCGGGCATATTGGCCGACCTGGGCATGAAGATTGAAATCTCTTCATGGCGAAATATTGTGCCTAATGTGTGGTCACTGCATATTCGGGATGCACATTCGCCGATGTGCTTTACCAATGGCAAGGGCTCGACCAAGGAAGGCGCATTGGCGTCGGCGTTGGGCGAGTTTATCGAGCGGCTGAACTGCAACTTCTTTTACAACGACCAGTTCTGGGGCGAAGATATTGCCAATGCGGACTTTGTGCATTATCCGAATGAACGCTGGTTCAAGCCAGGCCGTCATGATGCGTTACCGGCGGAGATTCTCGACGAATACTGCTTGGCGATTTACAACCCTGATGATGAATTATGTGGCTCGCATCTGGTGGATACCAACTCCGGCAATACAGCGCGCGGCATATGCTCGCTGCCGTTCGTGCGTCAGTCTGACGGCGAGGTGGTTTATTTTCCGTCCAATCTGATCGAAAACCTGTTTCTCAGCAATGGCATGAGTGCCGGCAATACGCTGGCCGAAGCTCAGGTGCAGTGTCTGTCGGAAATTTTCGAGCGCGCGGTTAAGCGCGAAATTCTGGAAGGCGAAATCACCTTGCCGGATGTCCCTCAGGAAGTGCTAGCGAAATACCCCGGCATTCTCGAAGGCATCCAGGGCCTGGAAGCGCAGGGCTTTCCCGTGCTGGTGAAGGATGCCTCGCTGGGCGGAAAATACCCGGTGATGTGCGTCTGCCTGATGAACCCGCGTACCGGCGGTGTGTTTGCCTCGTTCGGCGCGCACCCCAGCTTCGAAGTGGCGCTGGAGCGCAGCCTGACGGAGTTGTTGCAAGGCCGCAGCTTCGAGGGCCTG
>CALEYY010000290.1 GCA_937928295.1 uncultured Moraxellaceae bacterium | reverse complement strand
TCCCTACACGACGCTCTTCCGATCTCGTCATCGAAGGCGGTGTCATCTCGCCATACTACGACTCGCTGCAGGGCAAGCTCATCGTCTGGGGCGAGACGCGCACGCAGGCGATCAAGAAGCTCATCGCCATGCTCGCCGATACCGCCTACCTCGGTCTCGCCAGCAACCGCGACTTCCTGATCCAGCTGCTCTCGCACGACGAGTTCCAGGGCCCCGGCGTGACCACCGGCTTCATCGCCGAACACTTCCCGGCCGAGCGCATCACCGCGCTGGCCGAGCCAACACCGGCGCATCGCGCGCTGGCCGCTGCGCTCATGGTGCATACGGATGCCCAGGCGCTGCAGCAGAAAGGCGAGCTCGACAGCACGCTGCTCGGCTGGCACAGCGCCAACGCCACGCCGACCCTGCTCAAGCTGCGTCACGGCGAAGCGCAGGTCACACTCGATGTTGAAGTCACCGCCTTCGGCGACTATGTCGTGACGGTGGATGACAGCGAAGAAGCGGCCGAGACCGTGCGCATCGTTTCCGTGCAGGGTTGCCGCGTGGATTACCTCGCGCATGGCCGTCGCCAGCACGCTTGGTTCGCACGCGCGGCATCAGCGCAGGGCGGTCAGCTCTGGCTCGCCAATGCCGACGCCGCGCAGCCGCTCACCACCTGCTTCATCGACGCCACCTACGAGCCGGCGCAGACGGTTGAGGCCGGCAGCGACGGCCGCATCCTCGCGCCCATCGACGGCAAAGTCGTCAGCGTGGCGGTCAGCGCCGGGCAGACCGTGGCCAAGGGCGACCTGCTGCTGGTGCTGGAAGCTATGAAGATGGAGTTCCGCCTGCAGGCACCGGTGGCCGGCACGGTCGAGCTGGTCACGGCGAGTGCTGGTGCGCAGGTCGGGTTGAGGCAGTTACTGGTGCAGATCACGCCGGCGGGGTGATCGTAAACAGTCTGGCGATAACACGCTGAGTTGCGTGTTTGATTGAGCCGCCTTCGGGCGGCTTTGTCTTTTTTCGTAAATGGATATGCCACTTTCAAGTGGTAGCACCAAGGCCCATCCAAGCTTGGCATCACAAAATGGATGCCAATCACATCCCTACTGTGCTGCCTGGAAAAGACTCTTGGGCCAAGTGCGACATGCTTTACTCCGTGAGTTTTGATCGTCTGGACAAGCCACATACGAAAACTCGGGCGGGCAGCGCATATTTTGTGCCTGTGCTTTCAGAAATTGAGCTTGCTGAAGTTATTCCTTGCGTGAAGGCGTATCTGAGTTTCCCGATCGGCTAGGGTATTTCGAGGCCCAATCGCTAGCATTTGGTGCTGTGGCGAGTGGTTTTTGCCTTAAAGGCAAAATAAACCCATCTATTTGATTCTATGGCTTTGCCTCTATGGCAATACAGCCAGAACAATCGGGCCATGAAAATTGGTCTGGTCATCAAAGGGTTGCGGATAGAGCAGGGTCTCAAACTGGAGGCGCTGGCGAACGATCTTGAACTGGCCACCAGTACCTTGTCGCGTATTGAGAGCGGCCGGCGCAACCCATCGTTGGATGTTCTTGAAGTCCTTGCCGAAGCCTTGGGCGTCAAAGTCAGCGATATTTTCCACGAGGCTGAACGCGCTACAGCCATTGCGTCTAGCATGACTCGCGAAATCCCTAGTGACTACGATGCCTCCGGTATGCAGCTACGACGAATCTATCGCGCCCTCACCGAGGCAAATCAGGCGATCGCGCTTGGCCTCCTGCGCAGTCTCGCCGATTCGCAAAAGGCCGACTGAAACAAGGCTGGCCGAGCGCCAGTTTTCTGCGTACCTTCGGCACATAAAAACAAGAAAGGCGTTTCAGCATGAACCTTGTTCGTGGATTCGGCATTGGCTTGCTCGCCAGTGTATTGATGGCTTGCGGCGATGGCCCAAGCCCGGCGTCCACCGCCACCGCTGCCAGCAGCAATGACGCGGCAACTAGCCTGCCGCTGATCGGCCCTCTGACGGCCGCCAGCAGCGACGACCCCGCCTGCGGCACCTACCCGGATGCCAGTCCCGAATTCGCCGCTTGCGAACTGAAAAACTATGCCCGCGTCAGCGAAGCGCCGCGCGAAGAAGCCGCCAATCCGGTCTTTCTGCAGCGCCTTCAAGAGCAGAGCTTGGCCAACTTTCAGTCTTACTTTGAACGCCTTGCGAGCGACCCGAGCTACCTGCCTTTGAGCACGGGCGGCGTGCCGCTGAACACGCCGGTCACGCCCGTGTGTGCGACTTGGGGGCTGCAATGTGCTGGCGATCCCTTCCGCTATCCGGGCGTCGACTCGTTCTATGAGCGTGAGGCCGTGGTTGAGCCGGTGGTCTACTACGACCGCGATTGCGCGCGCATTTCCGGCCGCGTTTGGCGTCCGAAAAATGCCACGGGCCAGCTACCCACCGTGGTCATCGAGAACGGTTCCGTGCAAGCGCCCGAACCCTTGTACTGGTGGATGGCGCAGGCGCTGGTGCGCTCCGGCTATGCCGTGATGACCTTCGATCCGCGTGGCCAGGGCCGCTCCGATCAGCAGACGCCGATGGGCGGGCAGGGCAGCAATATCAATTCGGCGGTGTTCTGGGAGGGTCTGGTCGATGCCATCGATTTCTTCCGCTCCACCCCGGCCAAGCCTTATCCGCATAACACCACTTGCGCCGGTACTTACCCGACCGTGGTCACGGCGTTCAACCCGCAGCATGCGGTGCAGGATCGCGAACGACTCGGTATCGTCGGGCATTCACTGGGCGCTACCGGGGTGTCGATTGTGCAGGGCTATGGCGGCGTGGGCGCCGACCCGTGGCCGGGTAAAATGGATGCGACCAATCCGGTCGATGTGGCCGTGGCCTGGGATGGCTTGCTGGCACCGGATGGTACTTCTGCCGGTGGTGCTGCCGGCAATGTGCCGGGCGTCACAGGTCTTGCCAGCATGGGCTCGACTTACCCTAAATTCGCGCCGCGCGTGCCCAGCATGGGTCAGAACGGTGAGTACGGCCTGACGCCGATTCCGTTCACGCAAACGCCGGCCAAAGATGCTCATCTCACGCCGTTCAAGGCTTGGCAGGATGCTGGCGTGCCGGTCTTCGACTTCACCATTCGTGGCGGCTCGCACTACGAGTGGTCGTTGCTGCCGACCTTTCCGGCCACCTCATGGTGCCCGGAGGTCAAGGATGGCCGCTGTGTGGGCGGCTGGGGTAGGCCGATGGCTGAGCACTATTCGCTGGCCTGGCTGGATCGCTGGCTCAAGCGCGATGGCGAAGCTGGCTTTGCCGATGCCGACGCACGCCTGCTTGCCGAGCGCGACTTCCTGCCTCGCTTCAGCTTTTACTTTCAGTCGGCGCGCGACTTCCCGATGCGCAACGGCCAGCGTGCGCGCTGTGCGGATGTGCTGGCTGGCTGCCCCTAATGCTCGGGCCCGGGCTTGATCGTGACCAGCTGGTCAATTAAGCTCGGGCGAATACTCAACAAAAGTTGCCTTCAGCATGGCTGCCAATACGAGCATCACCCCGAGAGCCACCAGCCCTATCTATCGCAAGCGCT
>CALEYY010000289.1 GCA_937928295.1 uncultured Moraxellaceae bacterium | reverse complement strand
CGGTTGCACCTGTACCGCCGGTTGCACCTGTACCGCCGGTTGCACCTGTACCGCCGGTTGCACCTGTACCGCCAGTACCACCTGTATTAGCAGCAGGATCAGTTGGTGCGTTAGCAGTAGCTGAGTTCGACTTTCCAACCACACCAACACCTAGCAGCAAAGCTGCAGCGCTAATAGCGCCCCGCTTGAGCACTGCACTCTTGGCGATAGCAGAAGATCCGGAAGTAGCAGCATCAGCTGCAGTTGCCGCACCGGCTGACTGGCATGCAATGGCTGCAGGCAACAGTGCTAAAACAAATAATCCCTTCGACTTCATTGCATCACCTCGTCAAAACCCGGCGGGTCTGTATCATTCTTATGAATTTACCACATCTTACTATTTGCCAGTACTCATGCAATGCCTACTTACAAATATCCGCATGAAATGTGCGCTTCAGCATGATTGAATATTTTTATGCACTCGTACGAGCTCTGAAGCAGGAAAAATACCTGCTACCACAGCATCTTGCCAAAATTTGCGCGCGCCAAGCTTGTCGCCCGTGTAGTACAAAGCGAGAGCGTACTCGTCCAATCTGCGCCAGCCATAGCAGTCAGGCTCAATGAACAAATTATCACTCGGATAAGACACTTGCATGGCCGTCTCGAGAAGAGACTTGATGGTTGGCCAGCGACTGCGCTGACGCAAGTAGACAGCCAACCAAACAAGCGCCTCTACGCGTGAAGGCCGAAAATCATAGGCCGCCAGATAACTATTGATCACCTCAGCTTCAGGGCAACCCAGCACCTCTTGCAACCTAGCAATCTGATAGCGCGAATGCCAATCCTCTTCAGCCCAGCCACCTAATTCGGCCCGGCGCTTATAGCAAGCAATGGCCTTATCATGGCAACCGGCATCACGCCAGCTTTGAGCCAGATAGTACCAATAACGAGAATTTTCCGGCTCCGCCAGAAGCGCCTGCTCCAGCACAGCAGCATCATCCAGATACTTTGTTGGATTCCGACTACGCGCACCCTCTGTAGTGTACAAAATTGATAGCTCAGGAATCGCAGTTGCAACAACCTCATGCCCCGAGTCAAGGTACTCATGCAGAACACCGACATAGCGCCAATTCAGGCTCGACTTTATCAGGCAGGTGCGCCCATACCGTAGATCGCCGTGCAACATGGTTAGCGAATACGCATCGTCAACCAACAAGGGAAGGCTAGCCCCAGGGAGCCCAATGAGGACTTCATCAGCATCAATAATGAGCAAATAATCGCTACGAGCGCGGGCCAGCTCGATGGACTCAGAGCGATTGTGGCCAAAGTTCAGCCACGGACGCTCATGAAGCTCACCCGGCAATCCTAGCTCTGCCATCACACGCTTTATATGTCGCTGCGTACCATCACTAGAGCCCGTATCAACGATAGTCCAGCAACTTACAAAGGGAGCCACGGAACGCAGACAACGCTCAATAACCGAGCGCTCATTCTTAACAATCATACAAAGGCCAATGCTCGGCTTTGCGGGAGACATCAGAGGCATAAAAAAAGCCCCCCGATTACTCGGGAGGCCTCGCTAAATCAATCTACCGAAATGATGCGAAACTCGACGCGACGATTTTTGCTTTTGTTTGCTGGCGAAGTGTTCGGCACCAGTGGCTGTGCTTCACCATAACCCACGGGCTTCATCGAGTTGCGGATGCCCCTACTCTTAAGTGCGCGGACTACCGACTTTGCACGGCGGTCAGACAGCTTCTTGTTCATCGCAGCACTACCATCACTGTCCGTATGCCCTGCAACTTCGACCTTAAGACGTGGCTGATTGCGCAGGAAGTCCGCTGCTGTATCCACAATTCCTGTCGATTTCGAAGCAATTACGCTGGAGTTGGTTTCAAACTCCAAGTTATTAATACGAATAACAGCACTCTTCAACACACAACCAGAGTTATCCGTTACTGCCCCCGCAAAGGTACCAGGACACTTGTCACGCGAATCGGCGATGCCATCATTATCTGAATCAGGAGGAGCCACCTCAACAATTCGCTCAACAATCTTCTCCACTGGCTCAACAACAGGGGCTGGAACCAAGACAGTTTTCTCAACCACCGTCTCAACGGTCTTGACGACACCCAGTGGAATTTCAACACCACCACTGAATTGATAGTCTAGCTGCCCCCCATCAAAGCCATCATAGACGGCACGCGCTTCAAGTCGCGCTCGCAGCCAGTCAAGATCAAAGACTTTGGAAACGACGCCAATACCAAGATTTGCATAGCCGCGATATCCATCCTTACTATCTGGCAACACATCATTGAAAGAAGCGCCACCGCCCGCCAACACATAGGGCGTGACCTCATTTCGATCACCAAACGAATAGACTACATCCGCACCCAAAGTACGGTTATAGAAGTCTGTCTTACCGGGCACAGCAGCTTCATAAGTGAAGTTAGCCGCACGGAGTTCAAATGAAAGCTTTTGACCAACAGGAATACCAAAGCTGAACTGGAGGCCAGTGCCATCATCAACACTCTGATTGAGTTCGTTAACACGACTTGAGTCGGTTTTGGCAAGCACGCCGCCGATATGGAGGTATTTTGGTGGCAAGGGAGCCTCATCTTCCGCATGAACCTGAGCGCTCAAAAACATCGCCTGTGCAACCAACAAGGACACACCTAATTTGCAAAACATAGACTCACCTTCCACTGTTTTATTCTTATTCACGATATTAGCGTAACAAAATGACTAGCCACTGTATGAATTTTGTTGCGCGCCGACCGCATTGATCCTACCCCAAAAACAAAAGCGCCGACAAGGCCGGCGCTTTTATCACAACAGAGCAGGCTTAGTGGCCGCCGCCAGTCACGCCCTTGACCATGTCTTCCAGAACCTTCTTGGCATCGCCAAAGACCATCATGGTCTTGTCCAGATAGAACAGATCGTTGTCGAGACCGGCATAGCCAGTGGCCATCGAACGCTTAATGACCATGACCGTACGGGCACGATGTGCTTCCAGAATCGGCATGCCGTAGATCGGCGACGCCGGATTGTCTTTGGCGGCCGGGTTGACCACATCGTTAGCACCGATCACCAGAACCACATCGGTGGAGGCGAAATCGCTGTTGATTTCGTCCATTTCACAGACATCCTCATACGGCACATCGGCTTCTGCCAAAAGCACATTCATGTGGCCCGGCATACGGCCAGCTACCGGGTGGATGGCATAACGCACATTCACGCCTTTTGCCTTCAGCACAGTCGCCAGCTCTTTCACGGCATTCTGAGCACGCGCCTGAGCCAGACCGTAACCTGGCACAATCACCACGGAGTCCGCATTGGCCATCAGGAAGGCAGCGTCGTCGGCTGAACCAGCGCGATGTGTCCTCTCTGTGCCATCGCCTGCATCAACAGATGCGCCGGCGCTGGCGCCGAAGCCGCCAAAGAGCACATTCAGCAACGAACGGTTCATGGCGTTGCACATGACATAGGACAGAATCGCACCGGACGAGCCCACCAGCGAACCGGCGATGATGAGCATAGGGTTGTTCAGCGTGAAGCCGATACCAGCTGCAGCCCAGCCCGAGAACGAGTTCAACAGGGATACCACCACTGGCATATCGCCGCCACCGATCGGAGCGATCCAGATGAAGCCGAAAACCAATGCCAAAGCCGTCATGGCGTAGAAGGCATTCAGGTCTTCGCTGGCGAAATAGACCATCCCGAAACCGACCATACCGAGGAATAGGCCCGCTTGAACCGGCTTGACCCAAGCACCGCTTACCGACTTGGCCCACTTCTTGGCCGCGAGCTTGCCATAGGCAAACACGGAGGCCGTGAAGGTGATGGCACCGACGAAGCAGCCAACAAAGAGCTCAAAGCGATGCAGAGCATCGTGATGTACGCCCTCATGCAGAACCGCGGCAACCGCGATGCAGACAGCCGACAAACCTACCATCGAGTGCATCATCGCGACGGTTTCAGGCATCTGCGTCATCGGCACCGTGCGAGCACGATGCAGACCAATCGCAGCACCAGCGATCATTGCACCGATGATGAGACCGAGCACGGGGCTAGGTGCCACAAAGAAGGTGGTAAGGATGGCCAGCGTCATGCCGATCATGCCGTAACGGTTGCCCATGATCGCGGTCTTCGGGCCGGACAGGCCGCGCAGCGTGAGAATGAACAGAACAGAACCAACGAGGTAAAACCAGTCGGCGTATTGTGCAAAAGCAGTCATTTGAGTCGCTCCTTACTTCTTCTTTTTCTTGAACATATCAAGCATGCGTTCGGTCACGGCAAAGCCGCCGAAGATGTTGATGCTGGCCAAGAAAACGGCGAAAGCGCCCAAGAGGCTGGTTGGTGTGATGGTTTGCAGAGCGGCGGGATCGCTGCCACTGGCAACGGTTTGCAGCATGGCACCCACGATGATGATGCCCGACAGCGCATTGGTCACGGCCATCAGCGGCGTGTGCAAGGCTGGCGTAACGCCCCAGACCACATAATAGCCAACATAGATGGCGAGGATGAACACGGTGAAGGTGCTCACGAACGGTACGCTGGTGGCGTGCTCGGCCACTTGCTGAACTTGCGACATATCCATGATGAAACTCCTGATCAGTTCGGCTTCTTGTAGATGAGCGTGCCGGCATCGACGATCAGCGTCGGCTTCACCATGTCATCTTCGCGATTAAGCACAATTTCGCTGGTTTCCTTGTTATGCATAGGCGCAAGGAAGTTCAGCAGGTTGCGCGAATAAAGCGCCGAGGCTTCAGTCGCTACAAGAGCCGGAATATTGCCAATACCGACGATGCGAGCACCGTTTTCAGTGATCACGGTTTCATCCAGCTTCGAGCCTTCCACATTGCCGCCCGAGCTGACGGCCATGTCGATGATGACCGAGCCCGGCTTCATCTTGGCGACGGTCTCAGCCTTGACCAACACCGGCGCCTTGCGACCCGGAATCTGTGCGGTGGTGATGACGATGTTGGCGTTGGAAACCGCCTTGTCGACCACTGCCGCCTGATCGCGGATGTATTCCGGCGATGGCTGCCAGGCGTAGCCGCCGGTGCCGAGGGCTTTCGCCTTCTCTTCGTCAGACATCGGCACATCCAGCCAGCGACCACCCAGCGACTCGACCTGCTCTTTGGCAGCCGGACGCAAATCGGAGGCTTCGACCACTGCGCCGAGACGCTTGCCGGTGGCGATGGCCTGCAGACCGGCCACACCGACGCCGAGCACGACAATGCGCGCCGGCTTGATGGTGCCGGCAGCGGTCATCATCATCGGGAACAGGCCCGCGTATTCGTTGGCACCCAGCAAGACAGCCTTGTAGCCAGCCAAGTTGGCCTGCGACGACAGGATGTCTGAGCTCTGAGCACGAGTAATACGGGGAATCAGCTCCATGGCAACGCAGGTCAGACCGCGCGCCGCATAGGCTTCAAGATGGTCATTCTGATGCGGCGCGAAAGCAGCCAGCACCGTGGCACCCTGCTTGATCAATGCCGTTTCATCGGCATTGGGAGCAGCCACTTTCAGAATGATGTCGGCATTGAGTGCCTCGGCTGCAGTAGCAACCACTTTGGCACCGGCAGCTTCATACGCCGCATTGGTGCAGCTCGATGCCAAGCCGGCACCACTTTGCACGAGTACTTCACAGCCCATGGCTGCAAACTTCTTCACGGTCTCCGGTGTTGCAGCGACGCGTGTCTCGCCAGCCAGAGTTTCCGTGGGGATACCAATCTGCATGGTTCGTCCTCTTCTAATCGATAGATCAACCACCAACCGCGTAGGTCGGAGGTAGCGACTACTCACCAGAGCAAGGATTTTGCTCTGCGTAAACCGGCGGATTGTATGTCATCTGCTACGACTTTTGTCGAGCAATTAGGAGCAAAAACTAGCTCGCTCGGCTCTATACACTTTTTAACCAAAACATACGATAAGACATTCATGCTATACAAATGTCGTGATAAGTTGGTCTAGTGTAAAAATAAGAACGCAGTGTCGACATAAAAAGCATCACACAACCGCGCGAGCCATCTTATGAATAAAAACGCTCTTACCCAGGCAATTTACCTGAGCTGCGCACTTGCAGTGCCACTTTCAGCACATGCTGGCGAGGCCTCAGCCCCGAGTCTCTATCACATCTACATTGGTGCCCTGTTTACTGCAACTGACACTCAGCGGCCACAAGTCGACTACGGACGCGGCATCACGGGGGCTCTCGGCCTACCCATTCGCTCTGTCAATAATCTGTATTTTGAACTGGGTGCCAGTCAGCAAGTCTTGAAAACACCTGCAGCCTTGAATTCCAACTTTTTTAAGCAAGAGCTAACAGGCTCGTTGATGTATGCCTTTGGCAATCGGGACGAGCTCACTCCTTATGTCATGGCCGGCGTAGGTGTAGCGCGTAACGATACTATTGCGCTCGATGAAACAGACTTCACCGCCCATGTCGGTGTAGGCGCTACCCGCCTTTTTGGTGACTTCGTACGTGGTCGTCTGGAGCTCAAGGAGAACTACGATACCTTTAATAGCCAAGACCTCTTCGAAACATCTCTCAGCGCCGGTGTAGAGGTTCCACTCGGCCGTACCAAGGAAGTTGAAGTGGTACGCACAGTGATTGAGCCTGCACAAATTATTGAGAAGCAGGTAGAAGTCATCAAGGAAGTCGAAATCGTCAAAGAAGTTACGCCGTCCGACCTTGATGGCGACCATATTGCAGACGCTGACGACAAGTGCCCGGGAACACTGCCTGGCATTCGTACAGACAATCTGGGCTGTGCAATCGCGCAATCCGTGACATTGCAAAATATTGAATTTGACCTGAACAAGGCCTCACTCAAGGAAGAGTCAAAAGCTTTGATTGATCAGGCCACAAATTTCTTCAAGCAACAGGCAAACCTGCGCGCGATCATCGCTGGCCACACCGATGACATTGGCAAGGACGCAAGCAATCTGAAGCTATCTCAAGCCCGCGCCAATACCGTCGTTAAGGCTTTGGTAGACAGCGGACTGGACGCCCGGCGCTTCAAAGCACTGGGACTGGGTGAAAGCATGCCGACCGTTGCCAATACCAGCGATGAAGGCCGCGCTCACAATCGCCGGGTCGAGTTCCTGCTCAGCACCAGCGAAGCCAACTAATTTCGTTTCAAGGAGATAACGATCATGACTTTAACTAAAAGCAAATACCTGCTCATGGCAGGCATCACTGCGCTATCACTCAGTATCGCTGGCTGCGATGATGCCAAAAATGACAAGGCCGGCAGCGGCGGCACAGCATCCAGCCAGCTCGACACCGATGGCGATGGCGTGCTCGACAACGCCCCTGACAACTGCGTCACCATTGCCAATAACAACCAATCCGACATTGATCATGATTCACTGGGCGATCTCTGCGACTCGGACATAGACGGCGATGGCAAGCCAAACACGATCGACAATTGCTCAATGGTTGCCAACTCTGATCAAAAAGACACGAATAATGATGGTGTCGGCGATGCCTGCACCAATGACAAGGATGGCGACACCAAGCTCGACAATGTCGACAACTGCCCGACCGTACCTAATACCGACCAAGCTGACTTTAACCACAATGGTATTGGTAACGCTTGCGAAGATACCGACAACGATACTGTGCCCGACTCGAAAGATAATTGCCCTCTGACACCTAACACCAATCAGCTGAATTCGGACTCCGATAGCTTGGGTGATGCTTGCGACAGTGATGACGATAATGACGGCAAGGCTGATGGTGCCGATAATTGCCCGACTACGGCCAACTCATCACAGATTGATTCCGATAACGACGGCATTGGTGACGCTTGTGATGGCGATGTTGATGGCGACACGATCCCCGACAGCACTGATAACTGCCCGACCGTGCCCAACATCGGCCAAGCTGACATTGATCACAATGGTCGCGGTGATGCCTGCTCTGACTCCGATCTGGATGGCAAGGCCGACAACATCGACAACTGCCGCCTAGTTGCCAATGCAGACCAGCTCGACGCTGACATGGATGGCCAAGGCGATGCTTGCGATGCCGACGCCGACGGTGATGGCGTTACCAATAGCGTCGACAACTGCCCGCTGGTGGCAAATTTGAACCAGATAAACACCGATGGTGTCGGCTCAGGTGATGCTTGCACCAATGACAAGGATGGCGACGGCGTGCCTGACAACACCGATAACTGCCCTGCCATAGCCAACCCGGACCAGAAGGACTTCGACAACAGCGGTAGCGGCGATGCCTGTTCTGACTCCGATCTGGATACTATCAAGGACAACACAGACAATTGCCGTCTGATCCAGAACCTAGACCAGCTCAATAGCGACAACGATGCGTTCACCGGTTTCAATGGCAATGCCTGCGACACGGATGATGACAATGATGGCAAGCCTGATACCAATGACAACTGCCCACTGATTGCCAATGCTGACCAGAAGGATACGGATGGCGATGGCATTGGTGATGCCTGCGAGTTGGACCTCGACAACGATGGCATTCAGAATACTCTGGATAATTGCCCGAGCGTGGCCAATGCCAACCAGGCAGATCTTGATGGTGACAAGATCGGGGATGTCTGCGACTCGGATGCCGATGGTGATGGTATTCCAGACAACAATGATCCCTGCATCTATCGCGAGATTATTGGTGGCAAAGTCGTTACCACCTGCCCGACAAGCACAGACTTGAAAACCGGCTTTACATGCACAGGCTTCGCTCCCGCAGGAAGTTCCGTTACCGCAGTCAAAGAAGGCGGTCTCTGTACACTGAGCGCCGCGCTACTCAATGGCTCATTGCTCGACATTTGCGGCGTTGACTCACCAGCCGCTGCTGCTGATGGCAATGGGAATACCTATGCCAAAGTGAATAATGCTGTGGCGCTCGCCGACAGTCTGTTCACAAATGGCGCACTGACCGGAAGCGTTGGAGTCTCAGTAACACTTCCGCAAACAGTTGCAGCAGGAAAGCTGGCTGCGTTCAAGATCAGCGTACCGCGAAGCTTGGTTGAACTCAGCTTGGCCAAGGCCATTACAGTGACAACCGATGGTGGTGACTCGTTTGGCGGCCCCGATCAGACTGGCGGCTTTGCACTTGAGCTACTGGCTGCTGGCTATGATGGTAATGTTGATCCGCTGGGAGTGGATAACTTGGCACCCGGTACGGTGCAACCGCAGTATGTCCTCGGCGGCTATGCTACCAAGCCATTCAAGACCATCACCATCAAAGTCGGTGGCGGCCTCTCGGCTGACTTGGGTACCTCGCTGGAAGTTTATGATGTCTGCACCGGTATTACGGCAGGCACCACAGCACCAGTGGGTGATGGCGCATCGCCACTCCCTATCC